>NZ_JAVACL010000036.1:0-81583 GCF_032658145.1 Streptomyces sp. MK7 | reverse complement strand
GGTCAATACTCCGAACACGCCCAACACGCCGAACACGCCGGGATGACAGCGCCGAAATCACGATGGGGCCGCGCAGCAGCTGCGCGGCCCCATTGTGCAAGCTCGATTCAGAGGAGTCCCACAGGTCGCAGCAGCGCCCTCACGGTGCTCACGAGGTCCTGTGCGTTCGGGATCTCAGATGCATTTGACGCGATGCCAAGCGCCCTTGACGCCTCCGACATGTCTGACGCGTCCAATACGTCTTCCGTGTCCGACGCCTCAGGCTGCTTTGACGCGTCATAAGGGTCTGAGGTGCTTGGCGTGTTCGGGGTGTTCGGGGTGTTGGGCGTGTTAGGGGTGTTGGGTGTGTTCGGGGTGTTGGGCGTGTTAGGGGTGTTGGGTGTGTTCGGAGTGTTGGGTGTGTTCGGCGTGTTCGGGGTGTTCGGGGTGTTGGGCGTGTTCGGGGTACTCGGCGTCTCGATCTGCGGTGTGTCCGGCTGCTTGTGCCCGTCAGAGGGTGCGTCCGGCTGCTTGTGCCCGTCAGGCGGTGTGTTCGGCTGCCTGTGCCCGTCGGGCGGTGCGTCGGCCGGGTGAGGGTTCTGAGGGGCCTGGAGGGCCTGGAACTGGGGTGCCTGACCTGCCAAATAGGTGATGCCGGTGAAGGTGACCGGCCCGGTGTAGGTGCTGTTGTTGTCGTCCGCATGAGCGATGCCCATGCTCACAACAGCGAAGTTCCCCACGGTGGCGGCGGTGATCAGAATTCGCTGGATTCTACGCAAGGCTCTTCTCCTCGGACTCCGAGCTGCGCAAGCTCAAATACGCATACGGGGTTGCGCAAATAAAATGACACATGCGGAAGTCCGACACTCGTATCGGCGATCTGTGTCGTTGTCGCCGTCACCCGTTCATCGCTTGATGGCTGTTCGATCCTCTGTGGCAGACGGAGCCGAGCCGAGTCACCTGCCGGTGACATCGCCCGTACGCTCACCCGATCCTCGAACTCCCGTCCGATACGGCCAGTTCACTCGTAGCCCAGGAGGGATCAGAATGAGGAAAGTGACTTTGCGGGCCGCCGGCCTCGTGGCTGCGGTCTCGTTCTGCTTGACGGTCGGCCTATGGGCGGCGCCGGCGAGTGCGGTGAGCGGATCACCGGAGAATACGCACTCCACACCGGCGAAATCACCGCTCAGATGCTATGCGACACGAAGTGACCCGAAGGCGGTCGTGTGCTACCGGTTCTCGGCGAAGGCCGAGTTCCGGCATGGCGAAATTGTCTACGTCCCCATCCTTGTTCAGGTGCCCACGCCGTCAAATCCGCCGGCCATAACGATCGTCGACAGTCTGGGCGACGTCCGCCCGAGCGACACCGGTCCGGGGACCAGCAACTCCGACACAGGAAGTGCGTCGAGCGGCAGTGGTGGCTGAGCCGCTCGGGCGGTCAGTCGGGCGGGGACACCCAGGGGCAGGATCAGCGTCCGGCGAATCCCTGATCTGTTTCCACTACCTCCCGCCCAAGAGGCATGAGGGAGATCGGGATGAGCTTCAGGTTGGCCCATCCGAAGGGGATGCCGATGATCGAGACGAACAGTGGAATGCTCGTGATCAGGTGTCCCAGAGCCAGCCACCACCCCGCGAAGATCACCCAGATCACGTTGCCGATGAACGATCCTGCCCCGGCGCCCGGCCGCTCCACGGTGGTGCGGCCGAACGGCCACAGGACGAAGCCCGCGATACGCAGCGACGCGATGCCGAACGGGATGGTGATGATCAGGATGAAGCAGATCAGTGCCGCGATCAGGTAACCGATCGCCATCCAGAAGCCGCAGAAGACGAGCCACAGGATGTTGAGCAGCAGGTTGAACACCTTCATGATCGGCACCTTCCCCAGGTCGCTCCGCCGACGTTGCCTGCTTTTGCACCTACTTCCACCAGTATCAGTTGGTCACGTGCTCAGGCCGAATCGCAGCGCCCTCGCGGCCTGATCAGGAAGGCCGTCGTACCCGTCGCACGCCGTACGCGGCCGCCCCTACCGCCAGTACGCCCGCGCCCACGGCCACCGAGAGCCAGGGCAGGGCGAACGCCAGGGCCACGCAGCCGATGAGGCCCAGCGCCGGTACCGCCCGCCGGGCCGGAGCGGAGTCGAGGGTCAAGGCGGAGGCGTTGGCGACGGCGTAGTACGCGAGGACCCCGAAGGAGGAGAAGCCGATCGCGCCCCGGACGTCCACCGTGGCGGCCAGGACCGCGACCACCGCACCCACGGCGAGCTCGGCCCGGTGCGGCACCTGGAAACGCGGATGCACGGCGGCCAGCGCGCCCGGCAGATGCCGGTCCCGGGCCATGGCCAGAGTGGTGCGCGAGACGCCCAGGATGAGCGCGAGCAGCGAGCCGAGCGCGGCCACGGCTGCAGCGACCCGTACCACCGGAACCAGCCCCGGCACCCCGGCCGCCCGCACCGCGTCGGCCAGCGGCGCGCCCGCCCGCGCGAGGCCGTCCGGCCCCAGCACCGCCAGCACGGCCACCGCCACAGCCACGTACACGCCCAGCGCGATGCCCAGGGCGAGCGGGATCGCGCGCGGAATGGTGCGCACCGGGTCGCGCACCTCCTCGCCCAGGGTCGCGATCCGCGCGTATCCGGCGAACGCGAAGAAGAGCAGCCCGGCCGCCTGCAGAACGCCGCCGGCGCCCCGGGAGTCGCCGATGGCGAGCCGCCCGGCATCGGCCGCACCGGAGCCGAGGCACACGACGGCCACGGCGGCCAGCACCGCCAGCACCACCGCCACGATGGCCCGCGTCAGCCACGCCGACTTCTGGATGCCGCCGTAGTTCACCGCCGTCAGCGCCGCCACGGCCGCGACGGCCACCGCGTGCGCCTGGCCCGGCCAGACGTACGCGCCGACGGTGAGCGCCATCGCCGCACAGGAGGCCGTCTTGCCGACCACGAACGCCCAGCCCGCGAGGTAGCCCCAGAACACGCCGAGCCGCTCGCGACCGTACACATAGGTGCCGCCCGAGGCGGGATACCGGGCGGCCAGCCGTGCCGAGGAGTCGGCGTTGCAGTAGGCCACGACGGCGGCGACCGCGAGCCCCACCAGCAGCCCTGGGCCGGCCGCCCGTGCCGCCGGCCCGAGGGCGGCGAAGATCCCGGCCCCGACCATCGAACCGAGCCCGATGACCACGGCGTCCCCGACCCCGAGGCTGCGCCGCAGCCCGTCGGCGGACGCCGGCGAGGACGAGGAGGCCGGGCCGGGGGAGTGGCCGGGGGAGCGTGTCATGGCTCGGGACCTTACTGGCCGATGCAACCGTGAGGTGTGGCCGTGTCGTCTTCTCCCTCAACACGGCACGAACACGCGTGTGGCACACATGACGACGCACACGAGTCGTCGAGGAAGGCGGATTCAGGGCATGAGCGTCATCAGCTGGATCGTCCTGGGCCTGTTGGCCGGGGCCATCGCGAAGTTCCTGCTGCCGGGCCGCGACCCGGGCGGCTTCATCGGCACGACCCTCATCGGCGTCGCGGGCGCCTTCATCGGCGGCTGGATCTCGGCGCGCTGGCTGCACCACCCGATCGCGAAGCACTTCTACGACGGCGCCACCTGGGCCGCGGCGATCGGCGGCTCGCTGGTGCTGCTGATCGCCTACCGCATCCTGTTCGGCAACTCACGGGACTGAGCCCGCGCGCCGGGGGTGGGCGAGGCGCCGCGCACGGCCCGCTGACGTGAGACGCGGCCCGCGGACACGAGAGGGGCGGACACCGGCCGACGGTGCCCGCCCCTCTCCCGCATCTGTCGTACGGACTACCGGTAGTTCACGAACTGCAGCGCGAAGTCGAAGTCCTTGCCCTTCAGAAGGGCGATCACGGCCTGGAGGTCGTCGCGGCTCTTGGAGCTGACCCGCAGCTCGTCGCCCTGGACCTGGGCCTTCACACCCTTGGGGCCCTCATCGCGGATGATCTTCGCCACCTTCTTGGCGTTCTCCTGGGAGATGCCCTCCTCGATCGAGGCGAAGATCTTGTACTCCTTGCCGGAGAGCTGCGGCTCGCCCGCGTCCAGGGCCTTCAGCGAGACGCCCCGCTTGATCAGCTTGGACTGGAAGACGTCGAGGACTGCCTTCACCCGGTCCTCGGAGTTCGCCTCCATGAGGATCTTGTCACCGGACCACGAGATCGAGGCACCCACGCCCTTGAAGTCGTAGCGCTGCGAGATCTCCTTGGCGGCCTGGTTGAGGGCGTTGTCGACCTCCTGCCGCTCGACCTTCGAGACGATGTCGAAACTGGAGTCGGCCATGTCCTGTGGCTCCTTGTATCGGGGTCTGTCGGAGTGTGTCGGGTGCGTGCGGGGTGCGTACGACTCGCGTACACGTCGCCTGCCGGCGGGCGTGGGGAAGCCGCCGAGGCGGATCTTCGGGGCCCGGGCCGCATCCGCACCAGCCTAGCCACCCCCCGCTCCCGCGGCGCAGATCAATCGGGTGGCGAAGCACCCCTGCGCATCGGGTATTGTTTACGTCGTTGCCGGGGAGCACCGCCGAAAGGCGGTTCGAACGGCAGCGAACCCGGCGGTGTGCCCGAGCGGCCAAAGGGAGCAGACTGTAAATCTGCCGGCTCAGCCTTCCTAGGTTCGAATCCTAGCGCCGCCACATTGGGAAACCCCCTCCACCTGCGGAAATGCAGGCTGGAGGGGGTTTCTTCGTGTTTTCCGGCCGCCGTTGTCCGGTCCAAGGCGGGTTCTTCGGCGCCCGCCTCCGGCCACGCCACCGAAGGCGGTAACAAATCGTGCATCGCTCGTCACGCTCTGTTTCGCTGACATCGAGGGCGCTGTCCGGCGCCCGTACCTGTGCGTGAGAGGCGCAGAGCATGAAGATTGCAGGCAGGACTCTGATATGTGCGGTGACCCCGGTGGCAGTGGCGGGACTGGTGATGCCGCTGGCGCTCGCCTCCCCGGCCGCCGCGGCGGCGGGCTCGACCATCAGCCGCGTCGGCTCGTTCGTCAACTACGGTGCCGCGCCCGGCGCCGGCAACCAGGTGGACGTCACGGCACCCGGCGGAGTCCTCACGGTGACCGACACGGCCACGATCGCCGCGGGGGTCGGCTGCCGTCAGGTCAACGCGACCACGGTGACCTGCGGACAGGCCGGAGGCGTCAGCTACTTCAACGCGAACCTGGGTGACATGGACGACACCTTCACGGACAACCTCCCCGCCCCGACCTTCCGTGTCGTCCTCGACGCCGGAAGCGGCAGCGACAGCGTGACCACCGGCGGCGCGAACGACGTCATCCACGCCTCGGACGGGTCCGCGGACACCGTCAACTGCGGCGGCGGCACCGGCGACGTCGCCGACGGAGACTCGCTCGACCACTTCACGGGCTGCGAGTTGCACAACCCGTAGAAGGACCGCAGAGGCCCTCCGCCCCCAGGAGACTCCCTCCGCAGGCGCCGACGCGAGCGGAGGGAGTCGGGGTGTCCTGGGGAATCGCTTCCGCTCAGTTCCCCGCCACCGACTTCACCGCCACCGACACCGGGGTCGAGCCGCTGATGAGTTCCAGGGTCAGCCCTGCCGTCGCCGGGGTGTCCACCAGCTCGGCCAGGACGGTGGCCACGTCGTCGCGGGGGACCGCGCCGCGACCGGTGTGCGCCTCCAGACGGACCTGCCCGGTGCCCGGCTCGTCCGTCAGCGAACCGGGGCGCAGGATCGTCCAGTCGAGGGCCTCCTGCGTGCGTACGTGGTCGTCCGCGGCGCCCTTGGCGCGCAGGTACACGTCGAAGACCTCGTCGCCCTTGTGCCCGGCGTCCGCGCCCATGGACGACACCACCAGGTGGCGCCGGACGCCCGCCCGGACCGCCGCGTCCGCGAACAGCACCGCCGCGCCCTTGTCCACAGTGTCCTTGCGGGCCGCGCCGCTGCCCGGGCCCGCGCCCGCCGCGAACACGGCCGCGTCGGCGCCCCGCAGCCGTTCGGCGACCTCCTCCACCGTGGCGGACTCCAGATCCAGCACGACCGGTTCGGCGCCGGCCGCCCGCAGGTCGTCGCCCTGTTCGGCGCGGCGGATGATCCCCGCGACCTCGTCACCGCGCGCGGCGAGCAGCCGCTCCAGCCGCAGCGCGATCTGACCATGACCACCAGCGATGACAATGCGCATGTTTCCGACCGTACGCCCGGACGGCCCCGTCCGCCGCACGACTTGAGGCCAACTCCCCTGCACCCGCTCTCTCCTGCAGCACCCGCTCTCTCCTACGGCCTTCTACGACAGCTCGCCCCGCCCCTGCCTCGGCAGCCCCAGCTCCACCGACGCGGCCGAGTCGCAGAACTCGCGCACCGCGCTGGTCCGTGCCACCACGCGCCCCCCGTGCACCACGATCCGGCTGTATGCGAGTGACAGCGCCCCCGCGAGCCGTTCGCCGCGCACGGCCAGCAGTTCCGCGGGGAAGCCCGCCTCCACGCGTACGTCGGGCAGGCCGAGCACCGCGCGGGACGACGCGCTCACCGCGTCGTACGCGTCCTCGGGGCGCAGTCCGTGGTGCGAGGTCAGCAGGTAGGCCGCCTCCAGCGGATCGCCGCGTCCCACCGGGTTCGACACGTCCCGCAGGGCGCCGCTGCCCGCGGCCACCCGTACCCCGGCCGCCCGCAGCAGCCGAACCGGAGCCGTCCCGGGCCCCTCCGCGCCCGCGCAGCCGCCCTGCGGCAGGCACACCACCGTCACCCCGGCCGCGGCCAGCTGTTCCGCGGCGCGCGCGGCCGCCTCGGCGGGCAGCCGGGACAGGCCGCCGCACGGGCTGAGCGTCACTCCGGGGCGCAGCCCGCCCGCCATCGCCGCGATGCGGGCCAGGCGGGCCGGGTCCGTGCCGTCGGTGTGCAGGTCGACCGGGCGGCCGTGCTCGGAGGCCACCTCCAGGACCGCCTCCACATAGCCCGTGGGGTCGGGATCCACGTCAGGGCAGCCGCCCACCACGCACGCGCCCATCTTCACCGCGTCCCGCAGCATCGCCAGCCCGTCCGCGCCGGCCGCGCCCGTCAGCACGCGCGGCACCGCCACCGTCGTCAGCTCGGTGAGTCCACGCAGCGCCCGGCGCGCCCGCAGGACCGCTTTCAGGGCGCCCAGTCCCTGGACGTCGCCCACGCGCACGTGCGCGCGCAAGGCGGTCGCCCCGTGGCCGAGCTGCAGCAGCGCGGCCTCGGTCGCCCGCCGCTGGACGTCCTCCGGGTCGTACGACACGGGGCCGCCGCTGTCGGCGGTCAGAGCGGTGTCGGCGTGGGCGTGCGGCTCCGCCGGGGCCGGCAGGAGCAGATAGCCGGTGAGGTCCAGACGGGCGCCGCCGTCCTGCGGAGCACCCCTGCCCGGCCTGCCCGGTCCGCTCGCCTTGTCCGGTTCCCCCGGTTTCCCCGGTCCGCTCCGTTCCCCCGGTCCGCTCCGTTCCCCCGGTGCCCTCGGCTCGCTCGCTGTGCCGGGCCGGTCGGGCGTGCCGAACGCGCCGGCCCTGCCGGAGTCCCTGCCCGAGCTCCGGCCGAGGCTGCCCGCCGTGCCGACCGCCTCGATGCGCCCGCCGGCCAGTCGTACGTCCACGGTGCGCCCGTCGGTCAGCCGGGCCCCGCACAGCAGCAGGCCGTCCGGTTCCGGCGGGCCGCCGGAGGGACCGTGCGAGGAGGAGGAGTGGGGCGGCTGTGGCTGACCGGGGGGCATCGCACTCCAGGTACGACAGGCGAGGGCTGGCGGGAGAAGAGGGACAGGGGACCCGAGCGCACACGGGACGCAAGATCACGCCGAGTGCGTCGAGCCTATGGCGGTCGCCCGCCGGGAAGGGGGAGGGGCGCAATAGTCGTACCGGTGTGGCCACGGGGTCACCGGGCTTCGGACCTGGACGCGGGGGAGCGCGGAACGGATTTGGGCGAACGGCCGCGGAGCGTGTAATGTCTTCATCGCTCGCCCCAATAGCTCAGTCGGCAGAGCGTCTCCATGGTAAGGAGAAGGTCAACGGTTCGATTCCGTTTTGGGGCTCTGGTGTGAGAGGTTCCCGCCGTCAGGCGGGGCCCGATCGCATCGCAGCGGTGTAGCTCAGTCGGTAGAGCAAGCGGCTCATAATCGCTGTGTCACCGGTTCAAGTCCGGTCACCGCTACTCACAGTAGCCGATTGCGGGGTCGGTCCTTCGATCGGCTACTCTTTCTTGCGTTAATACCTACCCGTTCGTCAAGGAGCACTCACGTGGCTGCCACCGACGTCCGCCCGAAGATCACGCTGGCCTGCGTGGAGTGCAAGGAGCGGAACTACATCACCAAGAAGAACCGGCGTAACAACCCGGACCGTCTTGAGATGAAGAAGCACTGCCCGCGTTGCAACGCGCACACCGCGCACCGCGAGACGCGATAAATCAGGCTCATACATGAGGCCGCCCCCGTATCAGGGGGCGGCCTCATGTTGTTTCTGGTCCCTCTGGTCCATCTGATCCATCTGAACCATCCGCACGACCACAGCTGACAGCAGGAGGTGCCGAGCCATGGCGCTCGACCAGTCCTTCGTGGGGCGGTCCTACCCGCCCACCGCCCCCTACGAGGTGGGCCGGGAGAAGATCCGCGAGTTCGCGGAGGCCGTGGGGGACGCCAACCCGGCGTACACGGACCCGGGGGCGGCCAAGGCGCTCGGCCACTGCGATGTGATCGCCCCGCCGACCTTCGTCTTCGCGATCACCTTCAAGGCCGCCGGACAGGTCGTCCAGGACCCGCAGCTCGGCCTCGACTACAGCCGCGTGGTGCACGGCGACCAGAAGTTCGTCTATACCCGGCCGGTGCGGGCCGGTGACCGGCTGACCGTCACCTCCACCATCGAGGCGATCAAGTCCATGGCCGGCAACGACATCCTGGACATCCGTGGTGAGGTGCACGACGAGGCGGGCGAGCACGTCGTGACCGCATGGACCAAGCTGGTGGCCCGCGCGGCCGAGGAGGCGTGAGGAACCGATGACGGCGAAGATCGCCTACGACGACGTCGAGGTCGGCACCGAACTGCCGGCCCGGACCTTCCCCGTGACCCGCGCCACCCTCGTGCAGTACGCGGGCGCGTCCGGGGACTTCAACCCGATCCACTGGAACGAGAGGTTCGCCAAGGAGGTCGGGCTGCCGGACGTGATCGCGCACGGCATGTTCACCATGGCCGAGGCGATCCGCGTCGTCACCGACTGGGTGGGCGACCCCGGTGCCGTCGTGGAGTACGGCGTGCGCTTCACCAAGCCCGTCGTCGTCCCGAACGACGACAAGGGGGCCCTGATCGAGGTCGCCGGCAAGGTCGCGGCCAAACTCGACGACAACACCGTGCGAGTCGATCTGACGGCGACCAGCGAGGGCCAGAAGGTCCTCGGGATGTCCCGCGCGGTCGTACGGCTGGCCTGACGGCCCGTGCGGCGGGCGCCTCGTCGGCGTACGGGGCTGTCGGCGGGGTCTCGTAGTCTTGGGCGCGTGCAGGAACTCCACGACGCGCCCCTGGCTCCGCTGACCACCTTCCGGCTGGGCGGCCCCGCGACCCGGCTGATCACCGCGACGACCGACGCCGAGGTGATCGCCGCCGTCCGCGAGGCCGACGCCGCCGGCACGCCGCTGCTGGTGATCGGCGGCGGCTCCAACCTGGTCATCGGCGACAAGGGCTTCGACGGGACGGCCCTGCGCATCGCCACCCGCGGCTTCGAACTCCGCGGTACGACGCTGGAGCTGGCCGCCGGTGAGGTGTGGACCGACGCGGTGGCCCGCACCGTCGAGGCGGGGCTCGCCGGCATCGAATGCCTGTCGGGTGTCCCGGGCTCCGCGGGCGCCACCCCGATCCAGAACGTCGGGGCGTACGGCCAGGAGGTCTCCGCCACCATCACCGAGGTCGTCGCCTACGACCGCAGGGCGGGCGAGACGGTGACCCTGGCCAACGAGGAGTGCGCGTTCTCCTACCGCCACAGCCGCTTCAAGGCCGACCCCGAACGGTACGTCGTCCTGCGCGTCCGCTTCGAGCTGGAGGACGCCGGCGGGCTGTCGGCGCCCGTCAAGTACGCCGAGACGGCGCGCGTGCTGGGCGTGGCGGCGGGCGACAGGGTGCCGCTGGCCACCGCCCGTGACACGGTGCTGAAGCTGCGCGCCGGGAAGGGCATGGTGCTGGACCCCGAGGACCACGACACCTGGTCGGCCGGGTCCTTCTTCACCAACCCGATCCTCACGGACGCCGACTTCGCCGCCTTCCGCGGGCGTGTGCGGGAGCGGATGGGCGAGGGCGTCGAGCCACCCGCGTACCCGGCCGGCGAGGGGCACACCAAGACCTCGGCGGCCTGGCTGATCGACAAGGCGGGCTTCACCAAGGGCTACGGCAGCGGACCGGCCCGGATCTCCACCAAGCACACCCTCGCCCTCACCAACCGCGGCGGGGCGACCACCGAGGACCTGCTGGCCCTGGCCCGCGAGGTCGTGGCCGGGGTCCACAAGGCGTTCGGCATCACCCTGGTGAACGAGCCGGTGACGGTCGGCGTGAGCCTCTGACGGCCTCCGGCGCAGACACGCCGCCGACAGGCCTCAGTACGCCACCCCGACGCCCTGCTTCACCGTCGCCGGGTCGTCGAGCATGGTCAGCATCGCGTGGGCGACGTCCGCGCGGGCGATGAAGCGGCCGCGGGGCGGGAAGCCGCCGATGACCGTGCGGTAGGTGCCGGTCAGGGGCTTGTTCTGGAGGCGGGGCGGGCGGACGACCGTCCAGTCCGTGGTGCTGCGGGCCAGCTCGGCCTCCATCTCGCGCAGATCGGCGTAGACGTCCTTCAGGAGCGCCGAGATCACCTTGCGCGCCGTCCGGTCCACGGCGCCGGCGTCGGCCGGCTCGGGGCCCACCGGGCCCGCGCTGACCACGAGCAGCCGCCGTACCTCTTCCGCCTCCATCGCGCCCAGCACCGTACGGGTGAGCCGGGTCGCCACCCCGGCCTCCTTGCGGCTGCGGGCACCGAGCCCGGACAGCACCGCGTCCCGGCCCGCCACGGCCGGACGCACGGCCTCCGGGGAGGCCAGGTCGGCGCGCAACACCTCCAGGCCCTCGCCGGTCACGGTCAGCCGGGCCGGGTCACGTACGACGGCGGTCACCCGGTGGCCGGCGGCCAGCGCCTGCCGGACGATCTCCTGACCGACGCCGCCCGTGGCGCCGAAGACGGTGAGGTTCATGATGGCTCCCCTGCTTGCCCGAGGTCGGTGAGTGTGGTGAGTGTCCACTCACCACGTCTTCTCCCCTAGGGTGAGTAAATACTCACCCACCCGTCAACCCCGTTCGGGCACACCATGAAATCCTTGGGCACCATGGAGCAGAAACCGGCCCGCGTCCGCGTCCTCGACGCCGCCCACGAGCTGATGCTCACCGTCGGGCTCGCCCGCGCCACCACCAAGGAGATCGCCAAGGCGGCCGGCTGCTCCGAAGCGGCGCTCTACAAGTACTTCCCGAGCAAGGAGGAGCTGTTCATCCAGGTGCTGCGGGAGAGGCTGCCCCGGCTGACCCCGCTCCTGCGCACCCTCGCCGCCGAACCGGGCCGCCGCACCCCCGAGGAGAACCTCACCGAGATCGCCCGCCAGGCCGCCCTCTTCTACGAGCAGAGCTTCCCGATCGCGGCCTCCCTGTACGCCGAGACCCAGCTCAAGCGCCGCCACGACGAGGCCATGCGGCAGATGGGCTCCGGTCCCCACCGGCCCATCGAGGAACTGGACGCCTACCTCCGCGCCGAACAGGCCCTCGGCCGGATCAGCCCCCACGCCGACACCTTCGCCGCCGCCTCCCTCCTCCTCGGCGCATGCGCCCAGCGCGCCTTCGCCTACGACTCCACCCCCACGGGCGAACGGCCGCCCCTGGACGACTTCGCCCCCCGCCTGGCCCGCACCCTGCTCGCCGGAATCTCCGTTGCCGACGGCCGCCCGTGACCGCGACGCTGAGGGCATGACGACCCCAGACACGACAACCCCGGACACCGCTGCCCCGGATACCACTGCCCCAGACACGACAGCCCCGGCCGACCGCACCACCCGGCGCCGCGCATGCGGCTGAGGCTGCGCCGGTTCCGGCCGCGCACCGGCCCCCACGAGCACCGGATCGTCCAGCCCCTCCGGCCGCTGCGGCACACCTCACTGCGCGACCCGGAGTCGTACGGCCTCCTCATGGGCGACCACGACGGCCTCAGCCGGCTCGCCGGCCTGTTCTCCTTCGCCGCCTGCTCCCGGCACACCGTCGTCCATGTGCCGCTCCGCGACGGCGTCCCGCCCGACGAGGGCGTCGGCGAGCGGGTCGATCTGGTCCTGGTCCACCACTCCTACGGCCTGCGGCCCAGCCGGTGGCCCCGGCTGCGCCGCAGGCTCGGGCCGGGCACCCCGCTGACCGTCCGCACCGACGAGGCCCGCACGGCCCGCGACGCGGCGTCCTGGCGCGAGCGGCAGGACCGCTTCGGCGACCGGCGTCAGGGCCGCGGGCGGGACGATCTGCGGCAGCTCACCCATGCGCGCACGCACTTCCTGATCGGCAGCCGGGACGTCTTCGCCGAGGCGGCCATGGCCTTCGCCTACGCGGCCGGCTGGGGGCCGCGCACGAAGCACGTGGTCAAGGGGTACGCGGCGTACGTGACGGACGTCCCCGGCCTCCGGGTGGGCGCGGGCCCGGACCGGTACCGCAGCCCCGAGATCGTGATCTGCTTCAAGCCCTACCCGCCCTACGCCCACTTCAGGCGACCGGGGCGCTGAGCCAGTCGTCCACCCCCGACAGCAGCTTCGCCCGTACGTCCTCCGGGGCGGCCGAGGCACGGATCGACTGGCGGGCCAGTTCGGCCAGTTCGGTGTCCGTGAAGGCGTGATGGCGGCGGGCGATGTCGTACTGGGCCGCCAGCCGCGAGCCGAACAGCAGAGGATCGTCGGCGCCGAGCGCCATCGGGACGCCCGCGTCGTAGAGGGTCCGCAGGGGCACGTCCTGCGGCTTCTCGTACACGCCGAGGGCCACGTTCGACGCCGGGCACACCTCGCAGGTCACGCCCCGGTCGGCGAGGCGCCGCAGCAGCCGCGGGTCCTCCGCCGCGCGTACTCCGTGGCCCACGCGGTGGGCGTGCAGATCGTCCAGGCAGTCGCGGACCGACGCCGGTCCCGTCAGCTCGCCGCCGTGCGGCGCCGCGAACAGGCCGCCGTCCCGGGCGATCGCGAACGCCCGGTCGAAGTCCCGTGCCATGCCCCGGCGTTCGTCGTTGGACAGGCCGAAGCCGACCACGCCGCGGTCCCGGTAGCGCACGGCCAGGCGGGCCAGCGTACGGGCGTCCAGTGGATGCTTCATGCGGTTCGCCGCCACCAGGACCCGCATGCCCAGGCCGGTCTCCCGGGACGCCGTGTCCACCGCGTCCAAGATGATCTCCATGGCCGGGATCAGCCCGCCCAGGCGCGGCGCGTACGAGGTCGGGTCGACCTGGATCTCCAGCCACCCCGAGCCGTCCCGGACGTCCTCCTCGGCGGCCTCCCGCACCAGCCGCCGGATGTCCTCCGGCGACCGCAGGCAGGAGCGCGCCGCGTCGTACAGCCGCTGGAAGCGGAACCAGCCCCGCTCGTCCGTCGCCCGCAGTCTCGGCGGCTCCCCGCCGGTCAGGGCCTCTGTCAGGGCCTCGGGCAGCCGGACGCCGTACTTGTCGGCCAGCTCCAGCAGGGTGGTGGGCCGCATCGACCCGGTGAAGTGCAGGTGCAGATGGGCTTTCGGCAGCTCAGAGACATCGCGTACACGCTCCATCCCAGGATCCTGCCGTACCTCCCCCCGGCCCCGGTAGCCGTTTCCCCGTTCGTGGTCTTGCCCGCACAGACGTACGGGCCGCCTCCCCTGAAGGGAAACGGCCCGCACGCGCGCGTGGGAGGTTCAGTCCCGCGCCTCGGCCAGCAGCTTCTGGATCCGGCTCACGCCCTCCACCAGGTCCTCGTCACCGAGGGCGTAGGACAGGCGCAGGTAGCCCGGCGTGCCGAAGGCCTCGCCCGGGACGACCGCGACCTCGGCCTCCTCCAGGATCAGCGCGGCCAGCTCGACCGTGTTCTGCGGGCGCTTGCCGCGGATCTCCTTGCCGATCAGCGCCTTGACCGACGGGTAGGCGTAGAAGGCGCCCTCGGGCTCCGGGCAGACGACGCCGTCGATCTCGTTCAGCATGCGCACGATGGTCCTGCGGCGCCGGTCGAAGGCCTCGCGCATCTTCGCGACGGCCTCCAGGTCGCCGGAGACGGCGGCGAGGGCGGCCACCTGGGCGACGTTCGACACGTTCGAGGTGGCGTGCGACTGGAGGTTGGTCGCGGCCTTCACGACGTCCTTCGGGCCGATGATCCAGCCCACGCGCCAGCCGGTCATGGCGTACGTCTTCGCCACGCCGTTGACGACGATGCACTTGTCGCGCAGCTCGGGCAGGAGCGCGGGCAGGGACACGGACACCGCGTCGCCGTAGACCAGGTGCTCGTAGATCTCGTCGGTGAGCACCCACAGGCCGTGCTCCACGGCCCAGCGGCCGATCGCCTCGGTCTCGGCCTCGGAGTAGACCGCGCCGGTCGGGTTGGACGGGGAGACGAAGAGGACGACCTTGGTCCGCTCCGTGCGGGCGGCCTCCAGCTGCTCGACCGTGACCCGGTAGCCGGTGGTCTCGTCGGCGACGACCTCGACCGGGACACCGCCGGCCAGGCGGATCGACTCCGGGTACGTGGTCCAGTACGGCGCGGGCACGATGACCTCGTCGCCCGGGTCGAGGATCGCGGCGAAGGCCTCGTAGATCGCCTGCTTGCCGCCGTTGGTGACCAGGATCTGGGAGACGTCCGGCTCCCAGCCGGAGTCGCGCAGCGTCTTGGCGGCGATCGCGGACTTCAGCTCGGGCAGGCCGCCGGCCGGGGTGTACCGGTGGTACTTCGGGTTCTTGCAGGCCTCGACGGCGGCTTCGACGATGTAGTCGGGGGTGGGGAAGTCGGGCTCACCGGCGCCGAAGCCGATCACCGGACGCCCGGCGGCCTTCAG
This sequence comes from Streptomyces sp. MK7, assembly GCF_032658145.1. Taxonomy (NCBI): domain Bacteria; kingdom Bacillati; phylum Actinomycetota; class Actinomycetes; order Kitasatosporales; family Streptomycetaceae; genus Streptomyces; species Streptomyces sp. MK7. Next base: position 66,616 of record NZ_JAVACL010000036.1, on the reverse strand, counting down.
GGCCTTCGCCTTGGCGTCCACGGCGAGGGTGGCGGACTCGGAGATCGCGCCGATTCGGGCGGAGACCCGGCGCTCGGTGGGAGGGGTTGCAGCGCTCATGGGGCCATCGTTTCAGACCGGAAACCCGTACGGCACGCCGGTTTCATTTGTACGCTGATCCAGTCAGTCCGTGAGCCCTTGAAGGCACGAACCGGCTAGCCCGGGGACACGGTTGTGGTTGGCGTCGAGCGGACTGGCGTCACCGGGTCTCCCGGTGTGGGGCCTGGCCGTCGGTCCCGCGTCCATCTGGGCGGATGCGACCTCGACACCGTAACCAGCGGCGGGGAGGAGCGCGACGAAGCGCAACCGACCGAGTGTGCGACTCGGTCGGTTGCGGCTGAGAAGGCGGCGGACTGAACAGCCGGGGGTCGAGACCTGAACGAGAGTCCGAATTCGGCCCCCGGCCAGGACGATCTGCGGCCGCGTGGCTCCGGCTGGGCACTTTCTGTTCGACGACCGGCTCCGGACCACGTACACTCTCACCTCGTTGGCCTTCAGCAGCCGCCGCCGCACCCGGTGCCCACAAGGACACCGGGCATACGCTCGGATGCGGTACGTTGGGGGACACACAAAGGGTCGTAGCTCAATTGGTAGAGCACTGGTCTCCAAAACCAGCGGTTGGGGGTTCAAGTCCCTCCGGCCCTGCTACACACACCTTCGCCAGGATGTGTGCGCATGTACGTACAGCAATCTGCACCGCCGTGCGGCTCGACCGGGCGCGGCACGGCCACGACCCGGAATCAGGTGAGGACGAATGACGGACGCCGTGGGCTCCATCGACACGCCTGATGCCCAGGACGAGGTCACGGAGTCCAAGAAGAAGCCCCGCAAGGGCGGCAAGCGCGCCAAGAAGGGCCCGCTGAAGCGCCTTGCGCTCTTCTACCGACAGATCATCGCGGAGCTCCGCAAGGTCGTCTGGCCCTCGCGCAACCAGCTGACGTCCTACACCACCGTGGTGATCTTCTTCGTGGCCATCATGATCGCCCTGGTGACCGTGATTGACTATGGGCTCAACCACGCGGCCAAGTACGTCTTCGGCTGAGCCAAGAGCGAAGGGCGCCGTGGTTACCGGCGCCCGTTTTCGCATGTTCCACCCCTATGTATCCAGGAAGAAGCAGCCACCGTGTCTGACCCGAACCTGAACGACGCCATCGAGCCGACCGAGTCCGTGGATGACGAGCTCGACACCGTCGAGGGTGCGGACGAGGTCGACGAGGCCCAGGCTGCCGAGGCCGCCGCGGGGGAGCCGGCCGAGGAGGCCGCCGTCCACGTCGAGGAGCAGGCCACCGAGGAGGCGGCCGCCGAGGGTGAGGCCGACGAGGCCGCCGAGGAGGAGGCCGGCGCCGAGGAGCCCGAGCTCGACCCGGTCACCAAGCTCCGTGAGGAACTGCGCACGCTGCCCGGCGAGTGGTACGTGATCCACACCTACGCCGGCTACGAGAAGCGCGTGAAGGCCAACCTGGAGCAGCGTGCCGTCTCGCTGAACGTCGAGGAGTTCATCTACCAGGCCGAGGTGCCCGAGGAAGAGATCGTCCAGATCAAGAACGGCGAGCGCAAGACCGTCCGGCAGAACAAGCTGCCCGGTTACGTGCTCGTCCGCATGGACCTGACGAACGAGTCCTGGGGCGTCGTCCGCAACACTCCGGGCGTCACCGGCTTCGTCGGCAACGCCTACGACCCCTACCCGCTGTCCCTGGACGAGATCGTGAAGATGCTCGCCCCGGAGGCGGAGGAGAAGGCCGCCCGCGAGGCCGCCGAGGCCGAGGGCAAGCCGGCTCCGCAGCGCAAGGTCGAGGTCCAGGTGCTGGACTTCGAGGTCGGCGACTCGGTCACCGTCACCGACGGCCCGTTCGCCACGCTGCAGGCGACCATCAACGAGATCAACGCCGACTCGAAGAAGGTCAAGGGCCTGGTCGAGATCTTCGGCCGCGAGACCCCGGTCGAGCTCTCCTTCGACCAGATCCAGAAGAACTAGTTCGTTCAGCTCCACAAGAGCTGGTTCGTTCTGGACGAACCGCTTCCGAACAGGTCAGGCGGGCTGTCTCAGCCCGTCTGACCTGCTCGGTTTTAAGCCGCGCATCTATACCCGTTATCGTTGTGCGGTATGCCTGCGTCAGGGTCGCGACTCGCGCGGGCATGGACCCGAATGAAAGGACCCGGAGAGCAATGCCTCCCAAGAAGAAGAAGGTCACGGGGCTCATCAAGCTCCAGATCCAGGCCGGCGCCGCCAACCCGGCCCCGCCGGTCGGTCCGGCGCTGGGTCAGCACGGCGTCAACATCATGGAGTTCTGCAAGGCCTACAACGCCGCGACCGAGTCGCAGCGCGGTTGGGTCATCCCGGTGGAGATCACGGTCTACGAGGACCGTTCCTTCACCTTCATCACCAAGACTCCGCCGGCCGCCAAGATGATCCTCAAGGCCGCGGGCGTGGAGAAGGGCTCCGGCGAGCCGCACAAGACCAAGGTCGCCAAGATCACCGAGGCGCAGGTCCGCGAGATCGCCCAGACCAAGCTGCCCGACCTCAACGCCAACGACCTGGACGCCGCCGCGAAGATCATCGCCGGCACCGCCCGTTCCATGGGCGTCACCGTCGAGGGCTGAACCCCAACCCCGTAGTACGTATGCGGCCGTGATCGCCCGATCGCAGCGCCGCACGTGGCAGGGCCTGCTCGGCCCGTACCACGACTCCTTATCAAGAACCCACAGGAGCAGTTGTGAGCAAGCGCAGCAAGGCTCTCCGCGCTGCGGACGCCAAGGTCGACCGGGAGAAGCTGTACGCCCCGCTCGAGGCCGTCCGTCTCGCCAAGGAGACCTCCACGACCAAGTTCGACGGCACCGTCGAAGTCGCCTTCCGCCTGGGTGTCGACCCGCGCAAGGCCGACCAGATGGTCCGTGGCACCGTGAACCTTCCGCACGGCACCGGTAAGACCGCCCGGGTCCTGGTCTTCGCGACCGGTGACCGTGCCGAGGCCGCGCGTGCCGCGGGCGCCGACATCGTCGGTGCCGACGAGCTGATCGACGAGGTGTCGAAGGGCCGTCTGGACTTCGACGCCGTCGTCGCCACCCCGGACCTCATGGGCAAGGTCGGCCGCCTCGGCCGTGTGCTCGGTCCCCGTGGTCTGATGCCGAACCCCAAGACCGGCACCGTGACCCCGGACGTCGCCAAGGCTGTCAACGACATCAAGGGCGGCAAGATCGAGTTCCGCGTCGACAAGCACTCGAACCTGCACTTCATCATCGGCAAGACGTCGTTCGACGACGCCAAGCTGGTGGAGAACTACGGCGCCGCGCTGGAGGAGATCCTCCGTCTGAAGCCGTCCGCCGCCAAGGGTCGCTACATCAAGAAGGCCGCCGTCAGCACCACGATGGGCCCCGGCATCCAGGTCGACCCGAACCGCACCCGCAACCTCCTCGTCGAGGAGGACCCGGCCGCGGTCTGAGCCCCACGGCAGGTCTGAAGTCGGCGACGAGCCCCGCAACCGTTCCGGTGCGGGGCTCGTCCCTTTTCTGTGGGACCGCGATCACTTACGCGACCGCTTAGGGGTGGACGAATGAAGAACAGGACCGTGCGCCGGGCGACGCTCTCCATCGCGGTGGTGGCCGCGCTGACGGGGGTGGCCGCCTGCGGCTCCGGTTCCTCCGGCGGCTCCGGCAAGGGCGGCAGGGCCGCCGGCCAGGGTGTGACGCACGTGAGCCCCATAGCGGCCCTGCGCACCGCCGCGGACGCCACCGGCAAGGCCGACTCCGCCAGGGTCGAGAGCACGACCAGCATCGGCGATCTGATGTCCATGACGGGCAAGGGCAGTCTCGCCTGGGGCGACGGCCTGACCGGCACGCTGACGATCACCTACACCGGCGGCCGGATGAGCGACGCCATGCGCGCGACCGGGAGCACGTCGATGCAGGCCCGCTACCTGTCCGACGCCTACTACGCGAGGATGAGCGAGAAGTTCGCCCAGCAGGCGGGCGGCGGCAGGCACTGGGTGCGCTACGGCTACGACGACATGGCCCGGCTCGGCGGCGGCTCCGGCGCCTACCTCAAGGACCAGCTGCAGAACACCACACCGAACCAGTCCGTGAAGCTGCTGCTGGCCTCGGGCGACGTGAAGAAGGCCGGCGAGGAGCAGGTCGACGGCCGGCACACCACGCACTACCACGGCACGGTGAACGTCGCGGACTTCGCCGGCAGGAGCAGCAAGAACCTCTCCGCGAGCCAGCTCGCCGACCTGAAGAAGCAGCTCAGCCAGGCGGGCGTCACCACCGAGACCGTCGACCTCTGGATCAACGACCAGAACCTGCTGGTCAAGAAGTCCGAGCGGGGCGAGTCGTCCAACGGCACCATGACCAGCACGGCGTACTACAGGGACTACGGCGTGAAGGTCTCCACCGAGGCGCCCCCGGCCGGCGACACGGTGGACTTCAAGGACGTGATGAAGTCGCAGGCGGCCGGGCAGGGTGCCTCGGGCACGAGTTCCTGACCCGCCCGCCCGGTCGCGCCCGTACGGCCCGGCACGGGCCGTACGGGCGGATTTGCTCTTCCCCGCCCCGTTCCCGTACTCTCCTTCCGAAGCCAAAGACCGCTGGTCGTTGCCGCGCGCTCGCCAGAGCCGCGGTGGCCGAAGGATCCGCTGAAAATGCGGGCGACCCGCGCAGGTGACAGTGGAAGAACTCCCGGAGAGCGCGCCCGCGTCGTGCGTTCGGCCGGTCGAGTCCGCCCCGTGCGCCTGCGCCGGGGCGTTTCGTTTTCCCCAGTCCTCCTTCGGGTCCGCGCGGTCCGAATCACCCGGAAGGAGGCCGAGGCTCTATGGCGAGGCCCGACAAGGCTGCCGCGGTTGCGGAGCTGACGGACAAGTTCCGCAGCTCCAGCGCCGCCGTGCTGACCGAGTACCGCGGTCTCACCGTGGCGCAGCTCAAGACGCTGCGCCGGTCGCTCGGTGAGAACGCCCAGTACGCCGTGGTGAAGAACACGCTGACCAAGATTGCGGCCAACGAGGCCGGGATCACGCTGGACGACCAGCTCTTCGCTGGTCCGACGGCCGTCGCCTTCGTCACCGGTGACCCGGTGGAGTCGGCGAAGGGTCTCCGTGACTTCGCCAAGGACAACCCGAATCTCGTCATCAAGGGCGGTGTCCTGGAGGGCAAGGCCCTCTCCGCCGACGAGATCAAGAAGCTTGCGGACCTCGAGTCCCGCGAGGTTCTGCTCAGCAAGCTGGCCGGTGCCATGAAGGGCAAGCAGTCCCAGGCTGCCTCCCTCTTCCAGGCGCTGCCGTCGAAGCTCGTCCGCACCGTGGACGCGCTGCGCGCCAAGCAGGCCGAGCAGGGCGGTGCCGAGTAACTCGGCTCGCTTTCTGATCCAGGCCGCCTGAGGCGGCAGGGGTCACAGCGGGCCGACGTACGCCCGCCATTCATGTACATCCGGCACCAGCCGAATTAGTGGAAGGATCGCCCGTCATGGCGAAGCTCAGCCAGGAAGACCTGCTCGCGCAGTTCGAGGAGATGACCCTCATCGAGCTCTCCGAGTTCGTGAAGGCCTTCGAGGACAAGTTCGACGTCACCGCCGCTGCTGCCGCCCCGGTCATGGTGGCCGGCGGTGCCGCCGGTGGCGCTGCCGCCGAGGCCGTCGAGGAGAAGGACGAGTTCGACGTCATCCTCTCCGGCGCCGGCGACAAGAAGATCCAGGTCATCAAGGTCGTGCGCGAGCTGACCTCCCTGGGCCTGAAGGAGGCCAAGGACCTGGTCGACGGTGCGCCGAAGCCGGTTCTGGAGAAGGTCAACAAGGAGGCCGCGGACAAGGCCAAGGAGGCCCTCGAGGGCGCCGGCGCCTCCGTCGAGGTCAAGTAAGACCTTTCGGAGTCGTACCGACTCTCCGCGCGCTGACTGCGGCCCGGCAGGGCTGTAACGCGAACGCACCGAAGAGCGATCATCCAACCGGGTGGTCGCTCTTCGGCGTTCCCGGGGGTGGCTGTGGCGGCCTTGCGCGCACGACCGGGAGGGGTATGGTGATCTTCGTCGTGCCTCGAGAGGCCCCCGGAGGCAGGCTGCAAGTGACGATGGCAGCATCCGGTTGGGGCATGGGGGGCCTTGACGAACCGCACGCAGCGCGCAATTCTCAGGACGCGTCGTCACAAGGATCCGAATCCGAGGCATGGATCGACGGCGAAGAGGGCAGTATCAACGTGCGTTGAGGGCGGCAGGCCGCAGGCGGTGACGACAACGAGGGTCTCGAAAAACCCGCACTGGACATCAGTGGGCCAAGTGGCTACACTGACCCTTTGCGCTGCCTGTTAGCTGTCCCCTGCCCGTCACCAGGGGCATGCCCTCACCCGAGCATCGACGACCGGACCACGCCCGACCTGGCCTTTTGGCCACATAGGGCACCGTCTGTCCCGGCGCGTGGGAGAGGGGCCGGTACGCGCGTAGTGAGTCCGAGCCCTCGGAAGGACCCCCTCTTGGCCGCCTCGCGCAACGCCTCGACCGCGAATATGAACAACGGCGCCAGCACCGCCCCGCTGCGCATCTCCTTTGCAAAGATCAAGGAGCCCCTCGAGGTTCCGAACCTTCTCGCGCTGCAAACCGAGAGCTTCGACTGGCTGCTCGGCAACGACGCGTGGAAGGCTCGCGTCGAGGCGGCTCTGGAGTCCGGTCAGGACGTCCCCACCAAGTCCGGTCTGGAGGAGATCTTCGAGGAGATCTCCCCGATCGAGGACTTCTCCGGGTCGATGTCGCTGACGTTCCGCGACCACCGCTTCGAGCCCCCGAAGAACTCGATCGACGAGTGCAAGGAGCGCGACTTCACGTACGCCGCCCCGCTCTTCGTCACGGCCGAGTTCACCAACAACGAGACCGGCGAGATCAAGTCCCAGACCGTCTTCATGGGCGACTTCCCGCTCATGACGAACAAGGGCACCTTCGTCATCAACGGCACCGAGCGTGTCGTGGTGTCGCAGCTGGTCCGTTCCCCCGGTGTCTACTTCGACTCCTCCATCGACAAGACCTCCGACAAGGACATCTTCTCCGCCAAGATCATCCCGTCCCGGGGTGCCTGGCTGGAGATGGAGATCGACAAGCGCGACATGGTCGGTGTCCGCATCGACCGCAAGCGCAAGCAGTCGGTCACCGTCCTGCTCAAGGCGCTCGGCTGGACCAACGAGCAGATCCTCGAGGAGTTCGGCGAGTACGAGTCGATGCGCGCCACCCTGGAGAAGGACCACACCCAGGGCCAGGACGACGCGCTGCTCGACATCTACCGCAAGCTGCGCCCGGGCGAGCCCCCCACGCGTGAGGCCGCGCAGACGCTGCTGGAGAACCTCTACTTCAACCCCAAGCGCTACGACCTCGCCAAGGTCGGCCGCTACAAGGTCAACAAGAAGCTGGGTACGGACACCCCGCTGGACGCGGGCATCCTGACCGTCGAGGACATCATCTCGTCGATCAAGTACCTGGTGAAGCTGCACGCCGGCGAGACCGAGACGGTCGGTGACAACGGCCAGCCGGTCGTCGTCGAGACCGACGACATCGACCACTTCGGCAACCGCCGCCTGCGCAGCGTCGGCGAGCTCATCCAGAACCAGGTCCGCACGGGTCTGGCCCGCATGGAGCGCGTCGTCCGCGAGCGCATGACCACGCAGGACGTCGAGGCGATCACGCCGCAGACCCTGATCAACATCCGGCCGGTCGTCGCCTCCATCAAGGAGTTCTTCGGCACCAGCCAGCTGTCCCAGTTCATGGACCAGAACAACCCGCTCTCCGGGCTGACGCACAAGCGGCGTCTGTCCGCGCTGGGCCCGGGTGGTCTCTCCCGTGAGCGGGCCGGCTTCGAGGTCCGTGACGTGCACCCCTCGCACTACGGCCGTATGTGTCCGATCGAGACGCCGGAAGGCCCGAACATCGGTCTGATCGGTTCGCTCGCCTCCTACGGCCGGGTCAACGCGTTCGGTTTCGTCGAGACCCCGTACCGCAAGGTCATCGACGGCCAGGTCACCGACGAGGTCGACTACCTGACCGCCGACGAGGAGGACCGCTTCGTCATCGCGCAGGCCAACGCCACGCTGAACGACGAACTCCGGTTCGCCGAGGCGCGTGTCCTGGTCCGCCGCCGTGGCGGTGAGGTCGACTACGTCAGCCCCGAGGACGTGGACTACATGGACGTCTCGCCGCGCCAGATGGTGTCGGTCGCGACCGCCATGATCCCCTTCCTCGAGCACGACGACGCCAACCGTGCCCTCATGGGCGCGAACATGATGCGGCAGGCCGTGCCGCTGATCAAGAGCGAGTCGCCGCTCGTCGGCACCGGCATGGAGTACCGCTCCGCGGTCGACGCCGGCGACGTGGTCAAGGCCGAGAAGGCGGGTGTGGTCCAGGAGGTCTCCGCGGACTACATCACCACCGCCAACGACGACGGCACGTACATCACGTACCGCCTGGCCAAGTTCGCCCGGTCCAACCAGGGCACCTCGGTCAACCAGAAGGTCATCGTCAACGAGGGCGACCACGTCGTCGTCGGCCAGGTGCTGGCCGACGGCCCGGCCACCCAGAACGGCGAGATGGCGCTCGGCAAGAACCTGCTCGTGGCGTTCATGCCGTGGGAGGGTCACAACTACGAGGACGCGATCATCCTGTCGCAGCGCCTCGTGCAGGACGACGTCCTCTCCTCGATCCACATCGAGGAGCACGAGGTCGACGCCCGTGACACCAAGCTCGGCCCCGAGGAGATCACCCGGGACATCCCGAACGTCTCCGAGGAGGTCCTCGCCGACCTCGACGAGCGCGGCATCATCCGCATCGGTGCCGAGGTCGTCGCCGGTGACATCCTCGTCGGCAAGGTCACGCCCAAGGGTGAGACCGAGCTGACCCCCGAGGAGCGCCTGCTGCGTGCCATCTTCGGTGAGAAGGCCCGTGAGGTCCGTGACACCTCGCTGAAGGTGCCGCACGGCGAGATCGGCAAGATCATCGGCGTGCGCGTCTTCGACCGCGAGGAGGGCGACGAGCTGCCGCCGGGCGTGAACCAGCTGGTCCGCGTCTACGTGGCGCAGAAGCGCAAGATCACTGACGGTGACAAGCTCGCCGGCCGCCACGGCAACAAGGGTGTCATCTCCAAGATCCTGCCGATCGAGGACATGCCGTTCCTGGAGGACGGCACCCCGGTCGACATCATCCTCAACCCGCTGGGTGTCCCGTCCCGAATGAACCCGGGACAGGTCCTGGAGATCCACCTCGGCTGGCTCGCCAGCCAGGGCTGGGATGTCTCCGGCCTGGCGGACGAGTGGGCGCAGCGCCTCCAGGCGATCGGCGCGGACCAGGTCGACCCGCGGACCAACGTGGCGACCCCGGTCTTCGACGGCGCCCGCGAGGACGAGCTGGCCGGTCTGCTGGAGAACACGCTGCCCAACCGCGACGGCGACCGCATGGTCCTCCCGTCCGGCAAGGCCCGGCTGTTCGACGGCCGCTCCGGTGAGCCGTTCCCGGACCCGATCTCGGTCGGCTACATGTACATCCTGAAGCTGCACCACCTGGTCGACGACAAGCTGCACGCCCGCTCGACCGGTCCGTACTCGATGATCACCCAGCAGCCGCTGGGTGGTAAGGCCCAGTTCGGTGGCCAGCGGTTCGGTGAGATGGAGGTGTGGGCACTCGAGGCATACGGTGCCGCCTACGCCCTCCAGGAGCTGCTGACCATCAAGTCCGACGACGTCACCGGCCGTGTGAAGGTCTACGAGGCGATCGTCAAGGGCGAGAACATCCCCGAGCCCGGCATCCCCGAGTCCTTCAAGGTGCTCATCAAGGAGATGCAGTCCCTGTGCCTGAACGTGGAGGTGCTGTCCAGCGACGGTATGTCCATCGAGATGCGCGACACCGACGAGGATGTCTTCCGCGCTGCGGAGGAGCTCGGCATCGACCTGTCCCGGCGCGAGCCGAGCAGCGTCGAAGAGGTCTGACGGGAGTCCGGCCGGGGCCCTGACCCACAAGGGCCCCGCCGACCCCCAGGCCCCCGTTTCAGACCAAAGACTTAACGACCCTGAGAGGGATTGACGCATAGTGCTCGACGTCAACTTCTTCGACGAGCTCCGGATCGGCCTGGCCACCGCTGACGACATCCGTCAGTGGAGCCACGGCGAGGTCAAGAAGCCCGAGACCATCAACTACCGCACCCTCAAGCCCGAGAAGGACGGCCTCTTCTGCGAGAAGATCTTCGGCCCCACCCGGGACTGGGAGTGCTACTGCGGCAAGTACAAGCGCGTCCGCTTCAAGGGCATCATCTGTGAGCGCTGCGGTGTCGAGGTCACCCGCGCCAAGGTGCGCCGTGAGCGGATGGGCCACATCGAGCTGGCCGCGCCCGTCACGCACATCTGGTACTTCAAGGGCGTCCCGTCGCGCCTGGGCTACCTGCTCGACCTGGCTCCGAAGGACCTGGAGAAGGTCATCTACTTCGCGGCGTACATGATCACGTACGTCGACGAGGAGCGCCGCACCCGCGACCTGCCCTCGCTGGAGGCCCATGTCTCCGTCGAGCGCCAGCAGATCGAGCAGCGCCGCGACGCCGACCTGGAGGCCCGCGCCAAGAAGCTCGAGTCCGACCTGGCCGAGCTGGAGGCCGAGGGCGCCAAGGCCGACGTGCGCCGCAAGGTGCGCGAGGGTGCCGAGCGCGAGATGAAGCAGCTGCGCGACCGTGCGCAGCGCGAGATCGACCGCCTCGACGAGGTGTGGACCCGGTTCAAGAACCTCAAGGTCCAGGACCTCGAGGGCGACGAGCTGCTCTACCGCGAGCTGCGTGACCGCTTCGGCACGTACTTCGACGGTTCGATGGGTGCCGCGGCGCTGCAGAAGCGCCTGGAGTCCTTCGACCTGGAGGAGGAGGCGGAGAAGCTCCGCGAGATCATCCGCACCGGCAAGGGCCAGAAGAAGACCCGTGCCCTGAAGCGGCTGAAGGTCGTCTCCGCGTTCCTGCAGACCTCCAACAGCCCCAAGGGCATGGTCCTGGACTGCGTCCCGGTCATCCCGCCGGACCTGCGTCCGATGGTGCAGCTGGACGGTGGCCGCTTCGCGACCTCCGACCTGAACGACCTGTACCGCCGTGTCATCAACCGCAACAACCGCCTGAAGCGGCTTCTCGACCTCGGCGCGCCCGAGATCATCGTGAACAACGAGAAGCGCATGCTCCAGGAGGCCGTCGACGCGCTCTTCGACAACGGCCGCCGCGGCCGCCCGGTCACGGGTCCCGGCAACCGTCCGCTGAAGTCGCTGTCCGACATGCTCAAGGGCAAGCAGGGCCGCTTCCGCCAGAACCTGCTCGGCAAGCGAGTCGACTACTCGGCCCGTTCCGTGATCGTCGTCGGTCCGCAGCTGAAGCTGCACCAGTGCGGTCTGCCGAAGGCGATGGCGCTGGAGCTGTTCAAGCCGTTCGTGATGAAGCGCCTGGTCGACCTGAACCACGCGCAGAACATCAAGAGCGCCAAGCGCATGGTCGAGCGCGGCCGCACGGTCGTGTACGACGTGCTGGAAGAGGTCATCGCGGAGCACCCGGTTCTGCTGAACCGTGCGCCCACGCTGCACCGCCTCGGCATCCAGGCCTTCGAGCCGCAGCTGGTCGAGGGCAAGGCCATCCAGATCCACCCGCTCGTCTGCACCGCGTTCAACGCGGACTTCGACGGTGACCAGATGGCCGTGCACCTGCCGCTGTCCGCGGAGGCGCAGGCCGAGGCCCGCATCCTGATGCTGTCCTCGAACAACATCCTCAAGCCCGCCGACGGCCGTCCGGTGACGATGCCGACCCAGGACATGGTCCTCGGTCTGTTCTTCCTGACCACCGACGGCGAGATGCGGGACGTCAAGGGCGAGGGCCGTTCGTTCGCGTCGGTCGCCGAGGCGATCATGGCGTTCGACGCCGGCGAGCTGTCCCTGCAGTCCAAGGTGGACATCCGCTTCCCGGTGGGCACCATCCCGCCGCGCGGCTGGACCCCGCCGGTGGCCGAGGAGGGCGAGCCGGAGTACCAGACCGGCGACAGCTTCCGTCTGAGGACCACGCTGGGCCGCGCGCTCTTCAACGAGCTGCTGCCCGAGGACTACCCGTTCGTCGACTACGAGGTCGGCAAGAAGCAGCTCTCCGAGATCGTCAACGACCTCGCCGAGCGCTACCCGAAGGTCATCGTGGCGGCGACGCTCGACAACCTGAAGGCGTCCGGCTTCTACTGGGCGACCCGTTCCGGTGTCACCGTGGCCATCTCCGACGTCGTCGTTCCCGAGGCGAAGAAGGAGATCGTCCGCGGCTACGAGGCGCAGGACGAGAAGGTCCAGAAGCAGTACGAGCGCGGTCTGATCACCAAGGACGAGCGCACGCAGGAGCTCATCGCGATCTGGACCAAGGCGACCAACGAGGTCGCCGAGGCGATGAACGACAACTTCCCGAAGACCAACCCGATCTTCATGATGGTGAACTCGGGTGCACGAGGCAACATGATGCAGATGCGTCAGATTGCCGGTATGCGTGGTCTGGTGTCGAACGCGAAGAACGAGACCATCCCGCGTCCGATCAAGGCGTCCTTCCGCGAGGGTCTGTCCGTGCTGGAGTACTTCATCTCCACGCACGGTGCCCGTAAGGGTCTGGCGGACACCGCTCTGCGTACCGCCGATTCGGGTTACCTCACCCGTCGTCTGGTGGACGTCTCGCAGGACGTCATCATCCGCGAGGAGGACTGCGGCACCGACCGCGGTCTCAAGCTCCACATCGCGGAGCGCGGCGCGGACGGCGTGCTGCGCAAGGCGGACAACGTCGAGACGTCCGTGTACGCGCGCTGCCTCGCCGAGGACATCGTGGTCGACGGCCAGGTGCTGGCTCCGGCCGGCACCGACCTGGGCGACGTGCTCATCGAGGAGCTGGTCTCCCGCGGTGTCGAGGAGGTCAAGACCCGCTCGGTCCTGACCTGCGAGTCCGCCGTCGGTACCTGCGCGATGTGCTACGGCCGTTCGCTGGCCACCGGCAAGCTGGTCGACATCGGTGAGGCGGTCGGCATCATCGCCGCCCAGTCCATCGGTGAGCCCGGTACCCAGCTGACGATGCGTACCTTCCACACCGGTGGTGTGGCCGGTGACGACATCACCCAGGGTCTGCCCCGTGTCGTCGAGCTCTTCGAGGCCCGTACCCCGAAGGGTGTCGCCCCGATCTCCGAGGCCTCCGGCCGCGTGCGGATCGAGGAGACCGAGAAGACCAAGAAGCTCGTCGTCACCCCGGACGACGGCAGCGACGAGACGGCGTACCCGATCTCGAAGCGCGCCCGTCTGAAGGTCGAGGAGGGCGACCACGTCGAGGTGGGCCAGCAGCTCACCGTGGGTACCCAGAACCCGCACGACGTGCTGCGCATCCTGGGGCAGCGTGCCGTCCAGGTCCACCTGGTCGGCGAGGTCCAGAAGGTGTACAACTCGCAGGGCGTGTCGATCCACGACAAGCACATCGAGATCATCATCCGGCAGATGCTCCGCCGGGTGACGATCATCGAGTCCGGCGACGCCGAGCTGCTGCCCGGCGAGCTGGTCGAGCGCTCGAAGTTCGAGACCGAGAACCGTCGTGTGGTCCAGGAGGGCGGTCACCCGGCCTCCGGTCGTCCGCAGCTGATGGGTATCACCAAGGCCTCGCTGGCGACGGAGTCCTGGCTGTCGGCCGCCTCCTTCCAGGAGACGACCCGAGTCCTGACGGACGCGGCGATCAACGCCAAGTCCGACAGCCTCATCGGCCTCAAGGAGAACGTCATCATCGGTAAGCTCATCCCGGCCGGTACGGGCCTGTCCCGCTACCGCAACATCCGGGTCGAGCCGACCGAGGAGGCCAAGGCCGCGATGTACTCGGCCGTCGGCTACGACGACATCGACTACTCGCCGTTCGGCACCGGCTCCGGCCAGGCCGTTCCGCTGGAGGACTACGACTACGGTCCGTACAACCAGTAAGCGAGCAGCATGACCGAAGGGCGGCCACCCCGACGGGGTTGCCGCCCTTCGGCCTTTCGGCCGTATGCCGAGCCGTACCGCCGCTCGTAGGCCGTAGGCCATAGGGAGCCGGCCGACGACGGCCGGCCGGCCGACCTGATCCCGGGCCGCCGACGGCCCAGGAGACGGGCGCCGCTCCCTCACGTGCCCCACTGCCTCGGTGCACCCCGCAGACGCCCACAGCGCCCGGTGGGGGCACGGCAGCGCCGCACGGCGCGGCACGCCCCGTACGACGCGAGAACGGGCTCGTGGCCGCCGTACGGCGCGCTCCTGGCTCGCATCGCGCCGTCACCTGTGATAGTGAGGTGAGGATGGGAGCAACCGCAGGCAGGGCGGCGAAGCCGACGCGCGGAGAGTCCCGGCGCGCCGGTGGTGCCGCCTGTGTTCGGGCCGCAGGGCGCTTCTGTTTTGACCGGAGTGAGTGTGCTGGGTACGCTCAGACCTTGTGCCTGGGGTGTGCCCTGGCTTCCGCGCGTGCCTTCAACCGCCAGGGAGCCGTCACCGGCCACCGCAATCTGCGCTTCTTTCTGCCTTGCGGCGGGAGTCCGCGGGATTCGACACACCCGACCGCGTGGGTCGGCGAAGTTCCAGGTTAGCTGTACCCATCGGCACACAGAAACCGGAGAAGTAGTGCCTACGATCCAGCAGCTGGTCCGCAAGGGCCGGCAGGACAAGGTCGAGAAGAACAAGACGCCCGCACTCGAGGGTTCGCCCCAGCGCCGTGGCGTCTGCACGCGTGTGTTCACGACCACCCCGAAGAAGCCGAACTCGGCCCTCCGCAAGGTCGCGCGTGTGCGTCTGACCAGCGGCATCGAGGTCACCGCTTACATTCCGGGTGAGGGACACAACCTGCAGGAGCACTCCATCGTGCTCGTGCGCGGCGGCCGTGTGAAGGACCTGCCGGGTGTTCGCTACAAGATCATCCGCGGCTCGCTCGACACCCAGGGTGTCAAGAACCGCAAGCAGGCTCGCAGCCGTTACGGCGCCAAGAAGGAGAAGTAAGAATGCCTCGTAAGGGCCCCGCCCCGAAGCGCCCGGTCATCATCGACCCGGTCTACGGTTCTCCTCTGGTGACCTCGCTGATCAACAAGGTGCTGCTGAACGGCAAGCGCTCCACCGCCGAGCGCATCGTCTACGGTGCCATGGAGGGTCTGCGTGAGAAGACGGGCAACGACCCGATCATCACGCTGAAGCGCGCGCTGGAGAACATCAAGCCGACCCTCGAGGTCAAGTCCCGCCGTGTCGGTGGCGCCACCTACCAGGTCCCGATCGAGGTCAAGCCCGGTCGTGCCAACACCCTGGCGCTGCGCTGGCTGGTCGGTTACTCCCGCGCCCGTCGCGAGAAGACCATGACCGAGCGTCTGCTCAACGAGCTCCTCGACGCCTCCAACGGCCTCGGTGCCGCTGTGAAGAAGCGCGAGGACACGCACAAGATGGCCGAGTCCAACAAGGCCTTCGCGCACTACCGCTGGTAGTCGCTACCCACATCGAGACCGAGAGAAGACTGAAGCCTTATGGCTACCACTTCACTTGACCTGGCCAAGGTCCGCAACATCGGGATCATGGCCCACATCGACGCGGGCAAGACGACCACCACCGAGCGGATCCTGTTCTACACCGGCGTTTCGTACAAGATCGGTGAGGTCCACGACGGCGCTGCCACCATGGACTGGATGGAGCAGGAGCAGGAGCGTGGCATCACGATCACCTCTGCTGCCACCACCTGCCACTGGCCGCTGGAAGACGTCGACCACACCATCAACATCATCGACACGCCGGGCCACGTCGACTTCACCGTCGAGGTGGAGCGCTCCCTGCGCGTGCTCGACGGTGCCGTGACGGTGTTCGACGGCGTCGCCGGCGTCGAGCCCCAGTCCGAGACGGTGTGGCGTCAGGCGGACCGCTACGGCGTTCCGCGCATCTGCTTCGTCAACAAGCTCGACCGCACCGGTGCCGAGTTCCACCGCTGTGTCGACATGATCTCCGACCGCCTGGGTGCCCAGCCGCTCGTCATGCAGCTGCCGATCGGCGCCGAGGCGGACTTCAAGGGTGTCGTCGACCTGGTGAAGATGAAGGCCCTGGTGTGGTCCGCCGAGGCCACCAAGGGCGAGATGTACGACACCGTCGACATCCCGGCCACGCACACCGAGGCCGCCGAGGAGTGGCGCGGCAAGCTGCTCGAGGCCGTCGCGGAGAACGACGAAGAGCTGATGGAGCTGTACCTGGAGGGCGAGGAGCCCACCGAGGAGCAGCTGTACGCGGCGATCCGTCGTATCACCATCGCCTCCGGCAAGGGCACCGGCACCACGGTCACCCCCGTGTTCTGCGGCACCGCCTTCAAGAACAAGGGTGTCCAGCCGCTGCTCGACGCGGTCGTGCGCTACCTGCCGTCCCCGGTCGACATCGAGGCCATCGAGGGCCACGACGTCAAGGACCCGGAGACGGTCGTCAGGCGCAAGCCGTCCGACGACGAGCCGCTGTCGGCGCTGGCGTTCAAGATCATGAGCGACCCGCACCTCGGCAAGCTCACCTTCGTCCGCGTGTACTCCGGCCGCCTGGAATCCGGCAGCTCCGTGCTGAACTCGGTGAAGGGCAAGAAGGAGCGCATCGGCAAGATCTACCGCATGCACGCCAACAAGCGTGAGGAGATCGACTCGGTGGGCGCCGGCGACATCGTCGCCGTCATGGGCCTGAAGCAGACCACCACCGGTGAGACGCTGTCCGACGACAAGCAGCCGGTGATCCTGGAGTCCATGGACTTCCCGGCGCCGGTCATCCAGGTCGCCATCGAGCCCAAGTCGAAGGGTGACCAGGAGAAGCTGGGCGTCGCGATCCAGCGCCTGGCCGAGGAGGACCCGTCCTTCCAGGTCCACTCGGACGAGGAGACCGGCCAGACCATCATCGGCGGCATGGGCGAGCTGCACCTCGAGGTGCTGGTCGACCGTATGCGCCGTGAGTTCAAGGTCGAGGCCAACGTCGGCAAGCCGCAGGTCGCCTACCGCGAGACGATCCGCAAGTCCGTCGAGAAGGTCGAGTACACCCACAAGAAGCAGACGGGTGGTACCGGCCAGTTCGCCCGCGTCATCATCGCGATCGAGCCGATCGAGGGCGGCGACGCCTCGTACGAGTTCATCAACAAGGTGACCGGTGGCCGTGTGCCGAAGGAGTACATCCCTTCGGTGGACGCCGGTGCGCAGGAGGCCATGCAGTTCGGCATCCTCGCCGGTTACGAGATGACCGGCGTCCGCGTGACGCTGCTCGACGGTGCCTACCACGAGGTCGACTCCTCCGAGCTCGCGTTCAAGATCGCCGGTTCGCAGGCCTTCAAGGAGGCCGCGCGCAAGGCCAGCCCCGTGCTGCTCGAGCCGATGATGGCCGTCGAGGTCACCACGCCCGAGGACTACATGGGTGAGGTCATCGGCGACATCAACTCCCGCCGTGGCCAGATCCAGGCCATGGAGGAGCGGGCGGGTGCCCGCGTCGTGAAGGGCCTCGTGCCCCTCTCGGAGATGTTCGGCTACGTCGGCGACCTGCGCAGCAAGACGTCCGGCCGGGCCAGCTACTCCATGCAGTTCGACTCCTACGCCGAGGTTCCGCGGAACGTCGCCGAGGAGATCATCGCGAAGGCCAAGGGCGAGTAACTCTCCCGAGTTCCAGCCTTTAGGCTTGACTCCGGAGCCTCGTGGGGCATTCCGCCCCTTCCGCAGTGAAGCGGGAGGAATGCCCCGGGGATCCGGGCCATCCAGCAAAGATCACCTGGCGCCGATGAAGTAAGGCGTACAGAACCACTCCACAGGAGGACCCCAGTGGCGAAGGCGAAGTTCGAGCGGACTAAGCCGCACGTCAACATCGGCACCATCGGTCACATCGACCACGGTAAGACGACCCTCACGGCCGCCATTACCAAGGTGCTGCACGACGCGTACCCGGAGCTGAACGAGGCCACCCCGTTCGACAACATCGACAAGGCTCCCGAGGAGCGCCAGCGCGGTATCACCATCTCCATCGCGCACGTCGAGTACCAGACCGAGGCGCGTCACTACGCCCACGTCGACTGCCCGGGTCACGCGGACTACATCAAGAACATGATCACCGGTGCCGCGCAGATGGACGGCGCGATCCTGGTGGTCGCCGCCACCGACGGCCCGATGCCGCAGACCAAGGAGCACGTGCTCCTGGCCCGCCAGGTCGGCGTTCCGTACATCGTGGTCGCCCTCAACAAGTCCGACATGGTGGACGACGAGGAGATCATGGAGCTCGTCGAGCTCGAGGTCCGTGAGCTCCTCTCCGAGTACGAGTTCCCGGGCGACGACCTGCCGGTCGTCCGTGTCTCCGCTCTGAAGGCGCTCGAGGGCGACGAGAAGTGGACCCAGTCCGTGCTCGACCTCATGAACGCCGTCGACACCGCGATCCCGGAGCCGGAGCGCGACGTCGACAAGCCGTTCCTGATGCCGATCGAGGACGTCTTCACCATCACCGGTCGCGGTACGGTCGTCACCGGCCGTATCGAGCGTGGTGTCCTCAAGGTCAACGAGACCGTCGACATCATCGGCATCAAGACCGAGAAGACCTCCACCACGGTCACCGGCATCGAGATGTTCCGCAAGCTGCTCGACGAGGGCCAGGCCGGTGAGAACGTCGGTCTGCTGCTCCGCGGCATCAAGCGCGAGGACGTCGAGCGCGGCCAGGTCATCATCAAGCCGGGCTCGGTCACCCCGCACACCGAGTTCGAGGCGCAGGCCTACATCCTCTCCAAGGACGAGGGTGGCCGCCACACGCCGTTCTTCAACAACTACCGCCCGCAGTTCTACTTCCGTACGACGGACGTGACCGGCGTGGTGACCCTCCCCGAGGGCACCGAGATGGTCATGCCGGGTGACAACACCGAGATGAAGGTGGAGCTCATCCAGCCCGTCGCCATGGAGGAGGGCCTGAAGTTCGCCATCCGTGAGGGTGGCCGGACCGTCGGCGCCGGCCAGGTCACCAAGATCGTCAAGTAACTCCTGACGACCTGACCTGGTAGCTCCTGCGAGCACCCGAGAGGGCCCGTACGACTTCGGTCGTACGGGCCCTTTCGCATGCCTGCGCGATCTTCCGGCCGGGCCGGGCCGCAGCGGGTGACGGCAGCGGCAGGCCCGGGCGGGCCGGTACGGCGGCGGCGGCACGCCCGGGCGGGTCGCAGCGGGGACAGCGGGGACATCGGCGCGCCCGGGTGCCCACCACGGCGCACCCGAGCCCGCCCCCCTGGCGGTCAGCGGCGTATGCCGCGGTTCAAGGTCGTACAGCGGACTGGGCCGCTCGGTGGTCTCCTTCACCCGCACGAGGCCGCGGTCCACCCCGGCGGCCTCCATCAGCGCCCGTGCCGCGGCCGGCCGTACGGCCTCGATCACCACACGGTTGGTGCGCACGTCGACGTACCAGGCCGGGGCGTCGGCGGTCGGGCTGTGCCGGGCCGCCCGGTCCAGGCGGGCCTTGGCGGCGTCCAGTGCGGCCAGGGAGTGCCGTACGACCACGGGCTCGGCACCGCGCGCCCTGATCGCCGGCGCGTCGGTGGCGTCGGTGGTCGCCCGGAGGGTCCTGAGGTGCCGCAACTCCAGCTCCATGGGGGGAGCTTGCTGTGCGGGCGGCGGACGGGCAAGGGGTTGGTCCGGACCATCGGAGGCACGGCGGGCGCGTCCACGCCACCCTTGTTCGAAACTATTCGGCGCGCACGACCCCTGTTCCCCAGGAACCACTCGTCCCACTATTTGTCATGCCGCTAACCAAATTCGAGTGGGAGGGGTGTGGCAGCATGTCTGCGCACGTCAGCCGCAGAGCCGTACTCGGGGCCGGTCTGGCCGCGGTACCGGTGGTGTCGTCGTCGGGAGCCGCCTGGGCGGCGGGAGACGCGGGGAACAAGGACGCGGAGGCGGCCGGCGGCGCAAGCGGCGGGCTGCGGCGGACGGACCCGGGCGAGTACGTCTCCTTCTCGCCCACGCCCCCGGCACCCGGAGCCTTCTCCCTGATCGGCGCCCCCGTCCTGGTCAGCGACGACGACCACCCGGGCGTCGTACGGGCCGCGGCGGACCTGCGCGGCGACATCGAGCGGGTCACGGGCGTACGCCCCGGCAGCACCATCGCCCGCTACGCCGTGCTCGTCGGGACCATCGGCCGCAGCCCGCTGATCGACGGCCTGGTGAAGTCCGGCAAGCTGGACGTCACCGGCGTCCGGGACCGCTGGGAGACCTCCCTCCAGACCGTGGTGGACCACCCGATGCCGGGTGTGGAGCGCGCTCTTGTCATCGCGGGCAGCGACCCGCGCGGCACCATCTTCGGCGCCTACGACGTCTCCTACGGCATCGGAGTCTCCCCCTGGTACTGGTGGGACGACGTGCCGCCGGTGCGCAGGAACCGCGTGTGGATCCTGCCGGGCCGGTTCACGCAGGGCACGCCGACGGTGAAGTACCGGGGCGTGTTCATCAACGACGAGAACCCGGCGCTCGGCACCTGGGCCCCGGAGTACTTCGGACCGGGCAAGGCGGAGGGCTACCCCGGCGGTTTCAACGCCGGCTTCTACGCGAAGGTCTTCGAGCTGCTGCTCCGCCTGAAGGGCAACTACCTCTGGCCGGCGGTGTGGGGCCGTGCCTTCGCCGAGGACGACCCGGACAACCACCGGCGGGCCGCCGAGTACGGCATCGTCATGGGCACCTCCCACGAGGCCCCGATGATGCGCGGCATCGAGGAGTGGAACCGCCACGCGACCGCCGCCGTGCGGGACTCCTCCGGCGCGATCGTCACCCCGGGCCACGACCCCTACGGCGGCACGGGCGAGTGGTCGTACGTACGCAACGCGGAAGCCCTCAAGAAGTACTGGCGGGCCGGCGTCCAGCGCATGGCCGACCAGGGCTTCGAGGGCGTGGTCACCCTCGGGATGCGCGGCAACGGCGACACCAGCCTGCCCGACGGCGACGGCATCGAGCTGATGCGGGAGATCATCGCGGCGCAGCGCCAGATCATCGAGGAGGTCACCGGCAAGGCGGCCGCCGAGACCCCGCAGGTGTGGACGCTGTACAAGGAGGTGCAGCGCTACTGGGACCGCGGACTGAGAGCACCCGACGACGTCACGGTGGTCCTCACGGACGACAACTGGGGCAACATCCGCAAGCACCCGGACCCGGCCGAGGCCGCACGCGGCGGCGGCTACGGCCTGTACTACCACTTCGACTACGTGGGCGCGGGCCGCAACTACAAGTGGGTCGACACGGCCAACATCCGCAACACCTGGGACCAGCTCCACCAGGCCCACGCCTACGGCAACCACGGCCTGTGGGTGGCGAACGTCGGCGACCTGAAGGGCAACGAACTCCCCACGGAGTTCTTCCTCAACTACGCCTGGAACCCGGAGGCCTGGCCGCAGGAACGCCTGCCGGAGTGGGAGCGGCGCTACGCCCGCCAGAACTTCGGCGAGGAGCACTCCGCGGCGATCGCGGACGTACTCGCGGCCTACGGGCGGCTCCAGGCCCGCCGCAAGCCGGAACTGCTCAACCGCCGTATCACGGTCCGGGACGGCAAGCCGGTGAACGACGACCAGCAGACCCCGTACTACTTCGCCCACCGCGAGCTGGAGCGGGTCACCGAGGAGTGGCAGACCCTGGCGAAGAAGGCGGACAGGATCGCCCGCGCGCTGCCCGCCGGCACCCGGGACGCGTGGTTCGAGCTGGTGGGCTACGAGGTGGAGGCCACGGCGAACCTGTACGAGCTGCGTCAGGCGGAGTTCACGAACCTCCTGTACGCGGGACAGGGCCGAGCCGCGACGAACGCCCGCGCGGCGCAGGCGGAGGCCGGCCTCGCCAAGGACCTGTCCCTGGCCGGCCGCTTCAACACGCAGGTGGCGAACGGAAAGTGGAAGGGCTTCCAGACCCAGCCCCACATCGACTACGGAGACGTGGACCGCTACGGCCCGAACGCCCCCTGGCAGCAGCCGGAGAAGGACAACGTCGCGCTCCCGGACGTGCTGTTCCCCGCGGTGAAGCGGATCGACGTGCCGGAGGCGGCCGCGCTGGGCGTGTCGGTGGACGGCGCCGAGGACGCGGGCACGTGGTGGCCGGGCGGTGCGGGCACCGAGGAGGCGAGGCTCCCCGAGTTCAGCCCGTACCAGACCCGCCCGCAGCAGTACGTGGAGATCTTCAACCGGGGCCGTACGTCCTTCGACTACCGCGTCGAGACCTCCGCCCCATGGCTGAAGGCCGACCGCACGAAGGGCCGGGTGGACCAGCAGGTGCGCCTGGAGGTGCGGGCGGACTGGTCGAAGGTCCCGGCCGACGGGGCGACCGGCACACTGACGATCACGGGCGCGGGCAGCACGGTGACCGTCTCCTGCACGGCGAGCAAGCCGTCCACGCGGGTGGCGCGCGGCCTGCGCGGCTTCGTGGAGGCCGGCGGCTACGTCGCGATCGACGCCGAGCACTACGACCGTGCGGTGGGCGAGTGGCGCCGCTTGGACGACATCGGCCGTACGACGTCGGGCATGACTCCGTGGCCGGTGACGGCCCCCCGGCACACCCCCGGCGGCTCCTCCCCCCGCCTGGAGTACGGGGTGACCCTGCTCACCCCGGCCCCGGGCGAGGTGACGGTCTGGGCCGAACTCTCCCCGCGCAACCCCGCACTCGCGGGCGGCCAGGGCGGCCTGCGCTACGCCGTCTCCTTCGACGACCAGACCCCGCAGACGGTCGACATCATCGCGGCCACCGGCTCGGACGACGGCACGATGAACAACCAGTGGGCCAGGAACACCTCGGACAACATCAACCGCACGGCCACCAAGCACACCCTCACGAGCGCGGGCGTCCACCGCCTGAAGTTCTGGATGGTCGACCCGACGGTGGTGGTGCAGCGCCTGCTGATCGACGTGGGCGGGCTGCCGGAGACGTATCTGGGGCCGGTGGAGAGCAGGAGGGCGTGACGCGGGGCGCGTGACGCAGGGCGCCTGACCCCCCTTTTGCCGGAGCCTGTGCCGCTGTGCGGCACAGGCTCCTTTCGCTTCGGGCGCACAGCCCGACTCGGGACTGTCACTGGATGTAGCTAGAGTTGTCCCCAAGGCTTCCGCTTACGAACTCACGGGGGAGGACGTTGTGTTGCCGAGCGATGCCGGTTCCGGGGCGGGCGATGAGCCGTCGCCTTTGCTGTCGGGTATGGCGGGGATGTTCGCGGCGACCGGGGCCGCGGCCGTCGGGGCCGCTGCGGCCCTGGCAGCGGAGTACACCTCGTTCACCGAGTTCAAGAAGAGAGTGGACGCCCTGATCCACGATCTGAAGGGCTCCGAGGCCGGCCCCGGCAAGGTCGGCAAGGGCCGGCTCGCGCGCCACGAGTTCGGCGGTGGAGGAGGGGAGTGGTCGGAGGCGGCCGGCCTCCACACGGCCTACGAGACGGTCATCAGCGAACTCGAGACGCTGTCCAAGCTGCTGTCCGACTCCATGGAGGGCATGGGTATCGCGGTCGTGGCCTCGCACAAGGGCTACCGGAACATCGACATCGACGTCCGCAGGCGGATGGCGGCGATCAGCGCGGAGACGACCGAGCACTACGGCGGGACCTACGACCCCTCCCTGCCCAGGAAGACCCACGGTGGCGGCGATGCCGGGGCGAATCCGGACCACCAGGCCGGCCGGGCGCCGGCGGGCGACTCGGGTGGCACGATCTGATGGCGACGGCTGTCTTGCGTACGGCGACGACGGGGGAGGCCTGATGGCAGGGGCAGGCAAGGGGAACGGCGGCGGTACGTCCTTCGAGAGCATGAGCCACGAGCAGATGCTCGCGTGGCTGGACCAGGCGAACGCCGGAGAGGTGCAGGCCGCGGCCGACCGTCTGACCGCGGCCGCCAAGGAGATCCGCAAGATCGCGGACGAGTTGAAGGTCCGCCCGCAGTGGGTGGCCTGGAAGGGCGACGGCGCGGAGGCGTTCCGCACCTGGGCCGACGACCTCGCCAACTCCACCCATCGGCTGGGCGACTTCAGCGAGGACGCCGGGAAGTGGCTGGGCCACGCCTCGGGCGCGATCGCCACCGCCCAGGCGTCGACGCCCCGCGACACCAAGAGCGCCCAGGCCAACCTCGACGCGGCGAACGCCGCCCACAACGACCCGGACGCCGCCGCCGTCCGCACCAAGTCCGCCGGCGAACTCGCCGCCCTCAAGGCCGACCGCGAGAAGGTCCGCCTGGAGGCGGCGGCCCAGATGCGCAAGCTGGGGCAGTCCTACGATCAGTCCGCGACGCAGATGAACTCGCTGGAACGACCGAAGTTCCCGCCGCCGCCGGAAGCATTGGGCTTTTACGCCCCCGACGAGAGCACTGACCTGGCCCGGCCGCAGGGATCGACTTCCGGCGCAGCGAGCGGGAGCGTGCGCGGTGGTAGCCGTCCCAGCACCGTTGGAACCGAGGGCGCGACGCACGACCGCCTGCTGAGGTCTTCGGATCGTGCCGGAACCCCCTCGCCCGCCGGCCCGGTCTCCACCGCACACCACCTACCGCCCGGCGAACCGCGTCCGACCGCGACCGAGCCGGCGAAGGCGCATGTCGCCATTGACTCAGTGAGTGCCCCGCCCGAGGTTCATCAGCACCCCACGAGCCCAACGGGTGCACCTCCCACGACCGTCCGCCCGGACGTAGAGGCACTGCCGCCGACGAGTGGCCCGGTTGCGCCGGTGTCACGCGGGTCCGTACGCATGCCGACGGCACGCGGCGAAGTCGGGAGGACGACCAGCGAGGGGCGCCTGCCAACCCGGCCCGGGCAAGGCCCCGTCGGACCCGGTTCCGGCCGTGGAGTCACCGGTGCCAACCCTTCGCCGAGTCGAAAGCTGCCTGTTTCCGGTGGTCCAGTCGGCCGTGGCCTCCCAGGCGGTACAGGCCCGGCTCCCGGCCGAGGCTCATCGTCCGGTTCTGGAATCTCCGGTGGGCGCCCGACGACCCCCTCCGCAAGTGGCAGGTCGATGGGACGAGTTCCTGGTGGGGTGTTCGGCGGCGAGCCCGCGGGGACTGGCGGCGCGAGCCGCCGCGTGCCGACCGCAGGACCACGAGAGCAGTCGGCTGCCCATGCAACGGGGCCGACCGCTGGGCGGCCCGGGTCTTCCGGGCGCGACGGCATTGTCGGGGGTACGCCACAGCGGGTAGGCCGTGTGCCGGCGCGCCCTGGTTCACCGGTGCCCTCCGCGCCGTCGCGGGGAGGTATCTCCGGTGGCGTGCCCAGCGATGCCGGTCCTCGGGGCGTGCGGGACGCTCCTCGAGACTCGGCTGCTGCTCGGCAACGACGGGAGAAGCAGCGCAAGGACCGTCGCGAGGAACCCCCGACAGCCGACTGAGGACCGGAGGACACGAAAGCATGCACATGCCCATCAGCAGAACACCGCACGGGGTATTCCGAGCCGCTGCCTCGGCGGCCGTAGCCCTCTTGCTGGTGGGAGGGGCGGCCATGCAAGCTCACGCTGACTCCACCCGCTCCAAGCAGTGGTTTCTGGATGCCATGCACGCCGAGGAGATGTGGCGGACGAGTACCGGCAGGGGCATCACCGTCGCAGTGATCGACACCGGGGTCGATCCGACGAACCCCGATCTCAAAGGCCGGGTCCTCGACGGCAAGGACTTTGCACCCACAAGCCGTGCCGGTGATGAGCACACGGACTACGAGGGGCACGGCACAGGGATGGCCGGGCTCATAGCCGGAACAGGTGCCTACGGGGGCGGGAACGGAGCGTTCGGCCTTGCCCCTGGGGTGAAGATCCTCCCGATACGCATGCCGGGTCCCAACGACGTCAACCCGTTCGCCATCTCGGCATCCTTCGGCAAGGCCATTCGCTACGCAGCCGATTCCGGTGCCAAGGTCATCAACATCTCAATGGGTGGCGCGACCAACTCCCCAGATCTGACCGAAGCAGTCACATATGCCCTACGCAAGGGATCATTGGTCTTCGCGGGCGTAGGAAACAAGGGGGACAAGGGAAACCCTGTCGAGTACCCGGGGGCGACGCCCGGGGTGGTCGGTGTGGCAGCGGTCGGCAAGGACCTCAAGCGAGCTGCCTTTTCTGAGTACGGCCCCCAAGTGGACGTCTCGGCCCCGGGCACGGACATGGTCCATGCGTGCGGCGGCAAGACGGGCCTCTGCAAGACCGGGGGCACCAGTGACGCCACCGCCCTCGCCTCCGCCAGTGCCGCTCTCATCTGGTCCAAGCACCCGGCCTGGACCAACAACCAGGTCCTCCGCGTCATGCTCAACACCATCGGCGCGCCCACCGACGGCGCCAAGCGCAACGACTCCATCGGCTACGGGATCGTGCGGCCGCGGATCGCGCTGCAGGACCCGGGCGATCCGGGGCCGGCGGACGTCTATCCGCTGCCGGACCTGGCGGCGGAGTCGTCGGCGCCGGCCGAGCCCTCGTCCGCACCGTCGGGCAAGGACTCCGGCGCCGCACAGGACCGAGGTGTCGCGGCGGGCGCGTCCTCCGGGGACGACGGCGGCAACGGCATGCTGTGGATCGGGCTGGGTGCCGGCGCGGTCGTGGTCGTGGGAGGAGCCGTGGCGGCCGCCGCTGTCGCCAGGCGCCGGCGTTCCGGCGGGAGGATGAGCAGAAAGGACGCGGTGGCCGCGGCCTCCCGCTATCTGAACACCACCGCGTACCCGGAGAAGGCCGGTTCCGTGGTCGTCTTCCCGGACTCGGGAACCGACTTCGCCTACGGCTGGACGTTCCGCTTCGATTTCAGGGAGCACATGGAGACCGGCGACGCGTCGAAGGCTCCGTTCAGCGCTGTCGTCGTGGTGCCCCACGACTCGACGGCGGTCCACCTCGCTCCCACCTTCCCGGCGACGGAGCAGTACATGGCGATGCGGGCAGCAGGCACTTGGCCTCCGGTCCAAGCACACTGATCGACGCAGCGGTTCTGTTCGATCGGCGTCCACGAGGAGCAGGTCCCGGCCCGGCTCGGTCACCGCGGTGGGGCGTCGCGGTGGAAGGGGCGGCCCCGCGGCGCCCGACCGGAGGCCCGACGGTGAGGCGCCGCCAGCTCGAAGGTGTCCGGGCATCATCCCCGGCACCGTTCTCATGCCTGCGAAGCTGACGGCGTCCGCCCGCACGTTCCCGTCTCAGTGGGCCAGCGCGATACCGAAGGCGTCGCCGTCGCTGCCGGCCGAGAAGCCGAGGTCTCCCTCGGCGAGGGCGGTGGCCGATTCGAGCGTGCCCGGCTTGACCTTGAGGACCGTGACCGTGCCGGCCGCGTTGCCGGGGGCGCCGATCAGGGGTTCGACGCGGCCGTTGCCGTCGGTGTCCAGGGCGCCGACGGTCCAGCCGAAGTGGTCGCCCTCGGCCACTGTGCCGGGCACTCCGGCGGTGTCCTGGTCGATCCACATCGCGCCCTTGGTGGTGAGGCCGCCGGTGGCGTTGCCGAAGAGGATCATGGAGGCGCCGGCGCCCTTGGCCGAGCCGACCGCCTCGCTGCGCATGCCGACGACCAGGTCGTCCACGCCGTCGCCGTCGAAGTCGCCCGCGGCGAGGGAGGCGGCGAAGTAGTCCTCGGTCTCGGGGCCGCCGGAGATGCCGGGGGAGTCCTGGTCGAACAGTTTGACGCGGCTGGTGGCGGACAGGCCCTGGGCGCTGCCGTAGAACACCGCGAACCGGCCGGCGGCTCCCTTGTCGCTCACCTCCTCGTCGGAGACGCCGACGGCCACGTCCGCGTACGCGTCGTCGTTGAAGTGGCCGACGGTCAGCGCGCTGCCCACGAACTCGCCGATGTCGGTGACGTTGCCGGCGTCGACGTATCCGCCGGAGGCCGGGACGCCGTTCTTGATGGGCCCGTACATGATGTGCAGCGAGCCCCGGTCGGAGCTGCCGGGGATCTGCTCGCCGATGGTCGCGGAGATCAGATCGCCTACGCCGTCGCCGTTGACGTCGGCGACGGCGAGCTGTTCGCCGAAGCGGTCCTCGGCCTCGGGACCGCCGGGGACGTTCTGCGTGGACTGGTCGATCTCGATGGTGTCGGCGGCGTTGAGGCCGGTGGGTGTGCCGAACATGATCTTGATGGTGCCGGCGTTGGGCTGGCCGCCCGCGTTGTCGAGGGGCTGGCCGACGGCGAGGTCGCAGTAGCCGTCGCCGTTGACGTCTCCCGTGGCCAGGGAGTAGGCGAAGATCTCGTCCTTGGCGACTGTGCCGGGGTAGTTGGCGGTGTCCTCGTCGAAGCTCTCGGTCGTTGAGTTGTAGATGCCGCCGGAGCTGCCGTAGTGCACGGTGAGCATGCCGGCGCCCTCGGTGGTGCCGATGGCCTCCAGTGGGGAGGAGACCGCGAGGTCGGCGTAGCCGTTGTTGTCGAAGTCGCAGCTGGCCACCGACTGGCCGAAGCTGTCGTCGGTCTCCGGGTCGCCCGGCACGCCGGGTGAGGCCTGGTCGATGCGGACGGCGGTGCTCGCCGGGCCGGTGGAGGTGCCGTTGGCGATGACGACCGAGCCTGCGCGTGCGGCGCCGCTGACGGTGTTGCCGGGCAGGCCGACGGTGAGGTCGGGTATGCCGTCGCCGTTGAAGTCGTAGGGCTTGGCGGCACCTCCGGATCCGGCCACGAGGGCGACCGTGGTCACCACACCCGCGCAGACGAGCAGGGCGATGGCCGCCGGCCATGCCCGCAGACGGCGCTTGGTTGCCTTCTCGGCCTTCTCTTCGGCCATGACTGCCTTTCAATCCTTCGCGGCCGGGGGCGATTCCGTGACGGGAAACCGACATGCCGGCTCCCATGACGGAAGGCGGACCACTGCCGTGGCGACCTTGGTCCGCGTGAACGAGCCGCAGGTTATCCCGCTGATCGTCTCGAAATGATCACGGTCGGCGGGGCCTTTCGGGAGGTTGTCAGGGGGTGGCCGAATTCGTTTGCCCCAGGTCGCATGGGGTAGCAGGCCGGTTGAAGGCTCTGTGGCGACCCTGTGAGCAGTGGACGTATCGGCGCATCTCGTTATCAATCCGTTGTCATGTGCATGGTCTTGGGTGTACTGGATCATTTACCGTGTACGCCGCCCGGGTGCACCCACCGTGCTTGCCGAGTGCATCCGGCTCCCTGCTTCCGGCCGATCGCCCCGCACGCGGGCGATCGGCCTTGTGGTGTGAAGGAGTTCCGTGTCCCGCCGCCTCCGCCTCCGCTCGCTCGCGGGCTTCCGGCGCCCCCGGCCCGGTCGGCCCGGGCGCCCCGCTCGTGCCGTCGCCCTGACGTCAGGCGGTGTGCTCCTGGCGCTGTGCGCGACCCTGCTGCCGGCGCCCGCGCTGACGCCTTTCGTCCAGACCGCCGAGGCCGCGCCCTGGCCGGACGGGAAGGCTCCGGCACAGCGCTCCGGCACCGCGGCGGGCAGGAAGCACGAGGTCGGCGCCGGCCGTACCGACGCCACCGGCCGCAACAAGCTCGATGCCGGTGACCTGAAGGCGGGCAAAGGCGCCCTGCCGCTGCACAAGAGCGGCACCGGCTTCACACCCGTCCAGCCGAAGGTGAGGAAGACGCCCCTGCGGCCGCACACCACGGGCGGCGGGCAGGCGGCACTCAGCGGCTACGATCCCAAGCGCAGCGTCGAGCTCGCCGGCGAACGCACCGCCACGACCAAGGAGTTCCGCAACCCCGACGGGACCCGCACCACCCGCGTCTACACCGAACCGGTGCACTACCGGGGTGCGGACGGCACCTGGAAGGCGATCGACACCTCCCTGGTCCCGGCGGCCGAGGCCAAGGGGGCACCCGGGGCGGCGAAGGACGGCGACCGGCTCGCCGCCGCCTCCGACGACACCGGACTCACCCTGGCCGAGCGCGGCGACGATCCCACGCTGGCCGAACTCGAGGTCGACGACGGCCGGCACCGGGTCGGCTTCGGTGTCGCCGGGGCCACCGGCACCACCGCCGAGGTCCACGACGACGCCGCCCGCTACGACGGCGTGCGCCGCGACTCCGACATCGTCCTGCGGGCCGTGCACGGCGCGGTCAAGGAGACCATCGTCCTCGACTCGGCCCGCGCGCCGCACGAGTGGACGTTCCCCCTCCACCTCGACGGGCTCACCCCGTCCCTCGACACGCACGGCGCCGTCCTGCTGAAGGACGCCAAGGGCGCGGTGCAGGCCGTCATCCCCAAGGGGTGGATGGAGGACTCGGCCCACGATGCGAAGACCGGCGGCCCGGCCCTGTCCGACGACGTGGACTACCAGCTGGTCAGGACCGGCGGGAACTGGTCGCTGAAGGTCCGGCTCGACGACGCCTGGCTGAACTCGCCGGAGCGTGGGTTCCCGGTGCGGGTGGATCCCAGCGTCGACGACATCGACGACAACGGCGACTCCTTCGTCCAGGACACCTACGCCGACACGAACTTCGCCGGCGACGACGAGCTGAAGATCGGCAGCTATGACGCCGGGACCAACAGGGCCATCAGCTACCTGAAGTTCGACAACGTCACCAGCCAGCTGAAGGACCGTTACATCCTCAACGCGGACCTCGGCCTCTACAACGTGTGGTCCTCCAGCTGCTCCGCCCAGGACATGACGGTGCGACAGGTCACCGGCTCGTGGAGCTCCACCACGGTCACCTGGAACAACCGCCCGGCGAGCTACGACGACCTCATCGCCACCGACTCCTTCGCCTACGGCGAGAACTGCGGCGGCTCCAAGTGGCGCGTCATCGATCTGGGCAACAAGGGCGTCGACTTGGTCCAGGGATGGGTCGACGGCTCGGTCAAGAACTACGGACTCGCCCTGTGGGCCGACTTCGCCACCTCCGGCCCCTGGAAGCGCTTCGGCAGCGCCAACTCCGCGAACAAGCCCTATCTGGCCATCACCCACAGCGCCTACGGCGCGAAGTACACCGTCGGCTCCCAGACCGCCCCGCTGACCGGCGGCCAGAGCGGTGAGGTCAGCGTCAACGTCAAGAACCTCGGCGACTTCACCTGGGAACCGCTCGGCTGGAACGAGGTCCGCCTCGGCACCCGCGTGCGCGACTACGACACCGGCGCCCTGATGGGCCAAGAGGCCTTCACCCGCCTCAACGAGCGCCTCACGCCCGGCGACGACGCCACCCTCAGTGCCCGAATACCCCCGCTGCCGCCGGGCAAGTACAAGATCAACTTCGATATGCAGCGGCTGCGGGACCAGAAGTGGTTCTCCAGCGAGAGCGTGCCCGTCGCCACGGTGACCGTCACCTCGCAGGACGTCGGCCCGCGCATCACCGACGTCTACCCCAGCCCGGGCGGCCAGGTCGGCAGCCTCACCCCGGCCCTGTTCATGGACACCGAGTCCATCGACCACTATCCGGCCGGCGCGGCCATCGAGCACTACTTCGAGGTCTGCTCCGGCACGGCCGACGCCCCCACCGGCTGCGTCAACTCCGGCTGGCAGACCAAGCGCACCTGGAACGTTCCGGCGTCCACGCTGACCTGGGGCAAGCAGTACATCTGGCGCGTCAAGGCGCGTGAGAACGGCCTGGAGACCCCACTCAGCTCCTTCTACACCTTCACCACCGCCGTGGAGCAGCCCGCGATCACCTCGCACCTCGGCGGTCAGGGCCCCGGCGCCGACGGCCGCGAGGTCGATCCCGCCGTCGGCAACTACACCACCACCGACACCGACGCGACCGTCGCCACGGCCGGCCCCGGCCTGACCGTCACCCGCACCTACAACAGCCGCGACCCGCGCTCCGACAACGCCTTCGGTGCCGGCTGGTCCACCCGCTACGACATGCGGATCGAGCCCGACGACGACGGCACCGGCAACGTCGTGGCCACCCTGCCCACCGGGCGCCAGGTCCGCTTCGGCAAGAACCCCGACGGCAGCTACGCGCCCCCCTACGGCAGCTTCTCCACGCTGACCGCGGTCACCGGCGGCGGCTGGAAGCTGGCCGACAAGGACCAGACGACGTACGTCTTCGACGGCGGCGGCCGGCTCACCCAGGTCACCGACTACCGGGGCCGCGAGCAGACCCTCTCCTACGACTCCTCCGGCGCGCTCACCACGGTCACCGCCACCGGCGGCCGCGCCCTGCACCTGACCTGGACCGGCGGCCATGTCGCCACCGTCACCACCGATGCCCCCACGTCCGGTGCCACCCCGCTGACCTGGAAGTACACCTACGACGGCGACCGGCTGACCCTGGTCTGCGGGCCCGAGGACGCCCTCGGCCACTGCACGGCGTACGGCTACGGCGACGGCTCGCACCACCGCACCGTCGTCCACGACGCCGGGCCGTTCTCCTACTGGCGTCTGGACGAGAAGGACGGCGCCACCGACGCGGCCAGCGACCTGCCGCTCGACCGCGACGAGCACGCCGGCACCTACAACGACGTCCAGCTCGGCACCGCCGGCGCTCTCGCCGGCAGCCCCGACACGGCGGCGACCTTCAACGGCACCACGTCCTACGTCCAACTGCCGGACCAGCTCATATCCGACACCCCGTACCTGACCGCCGAGCTGTGGTTCCGCACCACAGGCAGCGGCGTCCTCCTCAGCTACCAGGACCACACCCTGGAGGAGGCCACACCCGTCAAGCTGACCCCCGCCCTGTACGTGGGCACGGACGGCAAGCTGCGCGGAGAGTTCTGGAACGGCACCGCCGCCCCCATCACCTCCTCCGCCACCGTCAACGACGGCACCTGGCACCAGGCGGCCCTGACCGCCGCCGGCAACACCCAGACGCTGTACCTGGACGGCGCGGAGGTCGGCAGCCTCTCCGGCGACATCACCCAGTACGACCAGCGCTTCGTCTACCTCGGCGCCGGCTACTGGAACAACTGGCCCGCCACCACGGGCACCACCGGTCACCTCGCCGGTGACATCGACGAGGCCGCCGTCTACACCCGCCCCCTCGGCGCCCGCACGATCGCCGAGCAGCACGCCTCCGCCGCCGTCGCCCAGCAGCTCACCAAGGTGACGCTGCCCAGCGGCCGGGTGCACTCCACGGTCGCCTACGACACCGTGCACGACCGGGTGTCCTCCTACACGGACGCCGACGGCGGCACGTACCGGCTCTCCGACCTCGCCCTGACCGGTACCGAGGCCAAGCCCGCCACCGACGACCAGCCGGCCGTCGCCGGGACCACCACGCTCACCGTCACGGTCACCGACCCCGACCAGCGCACGTCCAGCTACACCTACGACCCGCTGCAGGGCGACCGGCTCATCGGCCAGACCGACGCGGCGGGCAACAGGGGCACCTTCACCTACGACACCGGCGGCTACCTGGCGGCCACCACGGGCCCCGACGGCTCCGTCACCCGCTTCGGCAACGACGTGCGCGGCAACAAGGTCTCGCAGACGACGTGCCGCGACGCGGCGGACGAGAGCACCTGCCACACCTCCTACTACAGCTACTACCTGAACCCGGACGACCCGCTCGACCCGCGCAACGACCAGCTCACCGCCGAACGCGACGCCCGCTCGGCGACCGCGACCGACGACACCTACAAGACGTCCTACGGCTACGACACCCACGGCGACCGGACCTCCACCACCACCCCGGCCACCGCGGACTTCCCCTCCGGCCGCACCGAGTCGTTCACCTACACCGACGGCACGGAGACCGCGGTCGGCGGCGGCACGGTCCCGGCGGGCCTGCTCGCCACCAGCACCGACCCGCGCGGCGCGGTGACCCAGCGGTCCTACACCGCGGCCGGCGACCTGGCGCAGGTCACCGACCCTGCGGGCGTCGTCACCGACTACACCTACGACGCGCTCGGCCGCGAGACCAGCAGCACGGTCACCTCGGACGCGTATCCGGACGGCGTCACCACGACCACCGCCTACGACGGCGAGTCCCGCCCGCTCACGGTCACCGGCCCGGCCACCACCAACAAGGTCACCGGTGCCGGCCACCAGGCGCGCACCACGTACACCTACGACGAGGACGGCAACACCCTGACCGAGTCCGTCGCCGACCTCCTCGGCGGCGACACCACCCGCACCACCACGCGGGCCTACGACACCCACGGCCGCCTGGCCACCCTCACCGACCCCGAGGGCGGCCAGGAGACGTACACCTACGACGTCCACGGCCACCAGACC
This sequence comes from Streptomyces sp. MK7, assembly GCF_032658145.1. NCBI lineage: Bacteria > Bacillati > Actinomycetota > Actinomycetes > Kitasatosporales > Streptomycetaceae > Streptomyces > Streptomyces sp. MK7. The sequence goes on along the minus strand of NZ_JAVACL010000036.1, from coordinate 32,581 downwards.
ACCCGCACCATGCCCGGCCAGGGCACCTTCCGGTACGCCTACACGGCGCTCGGCCAACTGGCCACGGTGACGCTCACCGGATACACCGGCGACCCGAACAATCCGTCGACCGCCGCGGACGTCGTCCTCGACTCCTACGCGTACGACCCGGCCGGCCGCCTCGCCGAGCACACCGACGCGATGGGCCGCACCACCCGGACCACGTACTACGACGACGGCCTCCAGGCGCAGCAGATCCTGACCGGCTTCCACGACCCGGACGGCTCGACGCGCGACCTGGTGCTGAGCGACCGGACGTACGACGCCGCCGGGAACCTGGTGAGCGAGACCACCGGCAACGGCAAGGTCACCACGGCGTACGAGATCGACGCCGCCGGCCGCACCACCGCCGAGGTCCTCGACCCCTCCGGCCTGGCCCGCCGTACCGCGTACACCTACGACGCGGGCGGCGCGGTGCTCACCGAGACCCGCACCGGCGCGGGCGGCACCCGCGCCGAGCAGGTCACCTACCAGCGCAACACCAACGGTGACGTCACCCGGCAGACGGTCGAGAACGGCACGGACGACCTGGTCACCACCTACCAGGTCGACGACCGCGGCCTCGTGGTCTCCGAGACCTCCCCGCGCGGCAACGTCTCGGGCGCCGACCCGGCCTCGTACACCAGCGACTACACCTACGACGCCCTCGGCCGCCTGGTCGAGACCCGCCAGGCCCCGGTGACGGCCGAGACGCAGCAGTCGTCGGCCTCCGTCCGCCCGACGGCCACCGTCGGCTACGACACCTTCGGCGAGCCGACCGACGCCCGCGACCCCAACGGCGACGTCACGCACACCGCGTACGACCGGCTGGGCCGCACGACGGACACGACCCTGCCGGACTACACCCCGCCGGGCGCCTCGACCCCGCTGACCAGCACCGTCTCCCGCACCTACGACGCGGCGGGCAACCTGGCGAGCGAGACCGACGCCCTCGGCAAGGTCACCACCTACACCTACGACCAGCTCGGCAACCTCGCCAAGGCGGAGGAACCGGCCCCCGAGGACGGCGCCGCCGCCCCGGTGTCCACGTTCACCTACGACCTGCTGGGCGAGCGGCTGTCCGCGACCGACCCGACGGGTGCCCGCACCGAGGCGACCTACGACGACCTCGGCCGCCAGGTCACCTCGACCGTGCTCGAACGCCGCCCGGCGCCGGGCGCGTTCACCACGACGCTCACCTACGACGACGCGGGCAACCTGCTGTCGACGAAGAGCCCGACCGGCCTGACCACGTCCGGCACCTTCAACGCGGCGGGCGACCCGCTCACCGTGACGGACACCGCGGGCGGCGTCACGTCGTACACCTACGGCCCCACCGGCCTGCCCGCCTCCGTCACGACCCCGCAGGGCCGCACCACCCGCACCACGTACGACCTGGCGGGCCGGACCACCCAGGTCACGGACGAGGACAGCACCGGCACGCAGCTGCGGACGACGAGCTCGACGTACGACGCGGACGGCAACCCGGTCACGGTCACCGACGCCCTCGGCCACACGGACCATCAGACGTTCGACGCGCTCGGCCGGCTGACGAAACTGGTCGAACCGGTCGACGCCGACACGTCGATCACGACGACGTACGGCTACGACGCGGCCGGCGACCGCACCCGCATGACGGACGGCCGCTCGAACACCACCTGGTACACCTTCACCAGCCGCGGCACGCCGGAGTCGGTGGTGGAGCCGTCCACCACGGCCTACCCGGACGCCGCGGACCGCACCTGGACGATGGTGTACGACAAGGCCGGCCGGGCGGTGAAGGAGCTGAAGCCGGGCGGTGTGACGGTGCAGCGCACCTTCGACGCGCTGGGCCGTGTCACCGGGACCACCGGCTCGGGCGCCGAGGCGTCGACCACCTCCGACACCTACGGCTACGACGCGGCCGGCCGCCTGACCTCGGCGAGCGCACCCGGTGGCACGGACACCTTCACGTACGACGACCGGGGTGACCTGCTGTCGTCCGACGGCCCGTCGGGCAGCGCCACGTTCACGTACGACGAGGAGGGCCGTCTCACCGGCCGCACCGACGCGGCGGGCCGGGCCGCCTTCGGCTACGACGCCGCGGGCCGGCTGGACTCGGCGGCGGACCCGCTGACGCAGACCACGCAGACGTACGGTTACGACTCGGCCTCGCGGCTGACGTCGGTGGCGTACGGCTCCGGCGGCGCGACCCGCACGCTGGGGTACGACACCCTGGACCGCCTGACCTCGGACGAGATGAAGTCCCCGTCCGGCACGACGACGGCGTCGACGACCTACGGCTACGACAAGGCGTCCCGTCTGAAGACCAGGACCTCGACGGGCACGGCCGGTTCGGGCACCCAGTCCTACGACTACGACTGGGCGGGCCGCCTGACCAGCTGGACCGGCGTCGACGGCACGGTCACGTCCTACACCTGGGACGCGGCGGGCAACCGCACCGGTGCCGGCGGCGTGACGGCGACGTACGACGAGCGCAACCGGCTGCTGTCGGCCGGGGGCACGGCCTACACGTACTCGGCGCGCGGCGGCCGGACCGGCAGCACGGACGCGAACGGTTCGCACACCGCGGCGTTCGACGCCCTGGACCGGATGGTCTCGGCGGACGGTACGGCGTACGCGTACGACGCGCTGGGCCGCCTGACCGAGCAGGGCGCGGCGACGCTGACGTACGCGGACCAGTCGAACAGCCCGGTGGCGGCCGGCGGCCGGTTGATCGCGCGTGACCCCTCCGGTTCCGCGCTGTCGACGGCGAACACGGACGGCACCGGCGCGGCCTCGGTCCTGGCGGATCTGCTGCACGGCGACGTGACCGGCTCGTTCGACCCGGCCACGGGCACGCTGGACGACTCCACAGGCTACGACCCGTTCGGCCAGGTCACGGCCCAGTCGGGCACCAAGGGCGCGCTGGGCTACCAGGGTGCGTACACCGACCCGGACACGGGCCAGGTGAACATGCACACCCGCTGGTACGACCCGGCGACGGGCGGCTTCTCGGCCCGCGACTCCTGGACGCTGAGCCCAGTGCCCTCCGGCAACGCCAACCGCTACGCCTACGGCAACGGCGACCCGCTGACCAGCACGGACCCGAGCGGCCACTGCATCGAGGACGCCTGCATCGGCGAAAGCATCCTGCTGGTCGGACTGCTCGGTTCGCTGAGCTCCTCAGCCGCCTACCAGCAGAGCCACCCCATCCACCTCGACTGGAGCTGGGACTGGCACTGGCCGTGGAGCCACAGTTCGTCCTCCAGCGCCACGTCCTCCTACAGCCTGTCGCTGCCGCATGTGAACGTGTCGTCGCTCGCGGACGCGATCGAGGCACAGGCGGCGCGGTTCGCGGACACGGACACCGCTCCCCGATGCCGCAGCGGGTGCGGCCATCGTGGCCCCGGCACCCGCCCGTACCGGGAGCCGTACCGCAATCCCTGGCGGGACCCGACGCGCGCCCCCCGGGGCCCGCGCGGCCCGCAGAAGCCCCCGCCGCCCCCGCCTCCGCCGTGGGCCGCGCTCATCAAGGCCGCCCTGAACCATGTCGCCGCCCGGCTGCTCTCGCACGCGGACGAGGACACGGAGCACAAGCAGTACGTCGACGATTCGCTCACGAAGTCCCAGAAGGACCTGAACCTCACCGACAAGGAACTGCACAAGTACTTCAAGTACTTCCCGACCCTGAAGGACGACAGGAAGTTCCGCGAGGAGTTCAAGAACTTCATCACGAGCACCACGGAGAACAACAAGAACCGCTGCTACAACGGCAGTGGGACGGCCTGGGTCTACTACATGCCGTTGGACTCGGCGAACGGCAACCGGGCCACTGGCGTCGTGGGCTGTCTCAGGGCCAGGGGCATCGACTACCGCGGCCGGGGACGCAAGCTCGACTCCAAGAAGAACACCGAGATCGTCGGCGGTGACACCAACCGCAGCAACAAGCGGCTGCCCTCCGACCCCGCCGGCTGGCAGGACGGCGACGGCACCCTCGGCTTCCAGCGGGGCCACCTCCTCGCCCGCGAACTGGGTGGGCGTGGCCGAGAGCCGCGGAACCTGGTCAAGCTGTACAAGACGGCCAACAGCCCGATCATGCAGACCTTCGAGGGCAAGGTGAGGGCCCGCCTCGATGCGGGGGAGACCGTCTTCTACACGGCCATCCCCACATACGCGAAGAACGGCCAGACCGTGCCCGACACGGTGCAGTTGGTGGCCCTGGGAGACCAGGGATATGTTGGCCACTGCACGGTGTACAACACAGTGAACGGGCTCCCCAAGGGCGGGGGCGGACTGGACCCTGGCTGTAAATGAGCATTCCCGAACTGGCGCGCGACGCCGGGCTGACGGAGCCCCGGCGGTACGTCGTCGACTGGGCGCGTGTCGAGGCCGAACTCGGCACGCGCCTGCCGGCGGACTACAAGGAGTACGTCTACTGGTTCGGCCCGGGGCGCTTCGACGACTACTTCTTCGTGAGCGTCCCCGGCGTCGAGAACTCGAACATCGAGTTCATGTCGAACCTGCGTGACGAGGCCGAGGCCTACCGCTACCGCAACGGTTCGGCCGAGTTGCCGCCCGTGCCCGTGCCGTTCTTCCCGGAGCCGGGTGGCTGGCTGCCGTTCCTGGTCACTACGGAGGGCTCCACCGTCTTCTGGGTCACTGCCGGCGACGATCCGGACCGGTGGACGATCGGCAGCCGGAACGGGCTGTGGGACCTGCAGCGCTTCGACGGCGGTTTCGCGGAGTTCCTCCGCCAGGCCGTCTGGGACACCGTCGAGCTCGAAGCCATCCCGGAGTACGACGACGAGCCGCCCCTGGTGTTCCACCCCGACGACGGTTCGTGGCGGGGTGGCGCGGGCGGGCGCCTGGAGGCGTACGGGCGTTTCGAGACCACCTGAGCGCGGGTCCCGGCAGTATGGAGCGTCGGGTTCCGGCGGCGGTGCGGCGTGAGAGAGACCAGCGGGCCGTCTCCGACGCGACGAGTGCGATTCCGGGTGGCGGCGGTGGATCGGATCAGGAGTGTCGGAAGTGAGTGTCGAAAGACTGGCCCGTGACGTCGGCATCGAGGCGCCTCGGCGTTTCGTGGTCGACTGGCAGCGGGCCGAGTCCGAGATCGGGACGCGACTTCCCCGGGACTACAAGGAGTACGTCTACTGGTTCGGCCCCGGCAGCTTCGATGATTACCTGATCATCTGCGTGCCCGGTGTCAGTAACAGCCACACCGAACTGGCAGCCCGACTCGCGAGGGAGCGGAGTTGGGAGGCCGCGCTGACCACACCCCGGCGCAGGGCGAAGGGTCTCGTTTCGCCGTTCTTCCCGGAGCCCGGCGGATTCCTGCCCTTCGGGTTCACCGTCGATGGTGACGGACTGTACTGGGTCACGTCCGGTGACGACCCCGACCGGTGGATCGTCGCCGGCCGCGGGCGCGGTTTTGAACCCACCTGTACCAGCGGGGGTTTCGTCGACTTCCTTCACACCTTTGTCTGGGACACCGTGGAGATGATGTTCATCGCCGAGACGGAAGGCGACGTGCCGATCCCCTTCGAACCGGACACCGGAGAATTCCCGGAGGGCGGTACGGGTGAGCGTCTGGAGGCGTACGGGCGTTTCGAGGACGCCTGACGGCGGCGCCGGCCGAGCGGACGAAGAAGCGGCCGGTCCGCCGTCAAAGTGACGTCCGGTGCAGGTGGGGCCGCGCGCCGACCGGGGCATGGCTCAGCCCCGTACCGGTTCGATCACGGCTTTCACACGGTCCTGTTCACCACGCGTAGTTGGCGAAAACAATGCCATTCGGCGATCTTGTCCGGCCGTCCGGCCGCCCCTCCGGCCGCGCGCCCGCCGCCGCTGTGTCCCGCATCCCCTGTGCGTCCTTCTCGATGAGAGCGAGCCCGTGAGCACCGTCCCCCCTCCCGAACACCCCGACGAGCGGCCCGGTGAGGGGTCCTCGATACCCGACGAGCAGTGGGAGGCGTTCCTGCGCGACGCCGCCGAGGAGGGTGGCCGAAACGCGCCGAAGGAGCCGTCCGCGCGGGCGCGGATGGTGACTCGGCGGCTGCGGGAGCGGGACGAGGCGGTGCAGGCCCGGGCGGGCAAGGGCGGCGGTCGGCGGTGGTGGCGGAAGCGGCAGCCGGAGCCGCAGCCCTGGACGCCGCCGGGGTGGCGGACCGGGCCGGCCTGGCAGGAGATGAACGGGCGGAGCCGTCGGCGCCGCACGGTGGGTTCCGCGATCGCGGTGTTGCTGGCCGCGGCGCTCGCCGTGGTCGCCGTACGCCCGTCCCTGCTGCTGGACCGATTCCCCGGCCACGAGTCGGACGCGTCCGCGGCGGCCGAGTCCTCGTCGCCGCTTCCGGCCGAGACATCGCTGCCGACCGGCGCGCCGGCCGCGGTCGCCGCCTCCGGACTACCCACCCGCGCACACCCGTTCCGCGGTTCGCCCGCCGTCCGGTGGGGCGACGGTGCCGACGCCATCGAACTGCCGCCCGCGAAGGCCGTTCCGGGGCTGAGCAAGGACGAAGTGGCGCTGGCGTTGCGCCGCACCAAGGAGTTCCTCGTCGCGGCCAATCTCGATCCGGCCGTTCTGCGCGGCGGTCGTCCCGACAAGGCACTGGCGCTGCTCGACCCGAAGAACCAGGATCTGCTGTCCGATCTGCGGAAGTGGCTGCACGAGCCGTCGCATGACAATGACCCCACCGTCCTCTTCAGCCGCTTCGACCCCGACGAGGCGGTCCTGGCCGGTGATGCGATCAAGGTCCGCGGGCACATGACGTTCGAAGCCGCCCGACGCGGTGAGGTGCGGGTGCACGCCGACTACACCTTCGTCTACCCGCTGGTGCGGGCACATGGGGGCAGCGATGTCGTGGCCCGCAGCATCATCCGCCGTTCCCTCACCGTGACCATGGCGGACCCGCGCCGGTGGACGGCTACCGCGGGCAAGCTCTGGGTCGAGGGCTGGAACGGGAGTTACGGCAACGACGCGTGCGGGGTCGACGACGGCTACTTCCACCCGGGCTTTCCCGACGACGGTCCGACGGGTGCACCTCCCACCGGTCCCACCGAGGACCCGTACGACCGCAGCCACCCTCTGGACGACGACTCCGACTCCGGGGCCGGGGAGTGCGGTACGGTCACGCGGACGTGACGCGAGCACCGTACCGGCGCGTCCTCGCCCCTCTCCGGGTCAGTCATGCCGTTCGGCCGGCCTTCTCCCGAGACCCTCTGAAGCGTTGATCACACGCTGCGCCGCTTCGTGGCTCACCGGCGCGGGACGGTCCGCGATCCGGTGGGCCCGGTCGTCGTCACCTCGGCCCAGACGGTCTTGCGCGGGGGCGGGCCGGGGATGACGCCCCAGCGGTCGGCGAGGGCGTCCACGAGGAGCAGGCCACGGCCGGACTCGGATTCGGCGTCGGCGGCAACGGGGTGCGCGTGCGGCAACCGGTCACCCCGCGTGTCGGTGACCTCGATACGGAGGGTGTCACCGACGACGTACAGCAGCAGCGCGAAGTCTCGGCCGGGGACGCGGCCGTGGGTGGCGGCGTTGGCCGCCAGCTCGGCGACGAGGTGCTCCGCCGGGTGCAACGGCAGCCCCCAGACGCGCAGTTGCTCGGCGGCGAGGAGACGGGCGAGACGTGCGCCGCGAGGTGTGGGAGACAGCTGAAGTCTGAAGTTCCTGACGGGGGACGCGCGATGGATTTCAGGGACACTCGTTTCCTGGTTCACGTCACTCAGCGTGGCGGGACCTGCTTCCGTTGGTGAGTGACAACACCTGTACGTACCGTCACTGTCCCGGCTTTTGTCTCGGCTGTCTCGGCTGTCTCGGGCGTTGTAGAGGCAGGAGTACGCGCCGAAGGAGGAGTCGTGGGCGAGGGTGCCGACGAGGCGGGCTGGGATGTTGAGCCGGGCGACGAGATCGAGCCCGTGGTGCAGGCGGTGGGGCGCCTGCTCAAGGTGTGCCGGGAGGCGGCCGGTATGAGAGTCGCAGAGCTGGGGGCAGCCCTCGGCTACGGCGAGGACATGATCCGCAAGATCGAGCGCGGGGCGCGTATTCCCCGGCCGGAGCTCCTGGACAGGGCGGACCGGATCCTGAAGGCGCAAGGGCATCTGAGGGCCTTCATGGAGGACATGAAGAAGGCCCGGTATCCGAAGAAGGTGCGGCAGCTGGCGGAGATGGAGGAGCGGGCCGTGGAGATGCTGCTCTACAGCAACCACAACATCCACGGCCTGTTGCAGACGGAGGAGTACGCGCGAGCGCTGCTTCGCACCTGGCGTCCGGCCTACTCGCCGGACGAGCTGGAGCGCATGGTGGCCGCGCGGATCGCCCGGAAGACCGTCTTCGAGCGCTCACCCGCACCGGAGTTGAGCTTCGTCCTGGAAGAGGTGACGCTGCGCCGCCCGATCGGGGACACAATGGTGTTGCGCCGGCAGCTCGAACACATGGTGGAGGTGGCGCGGTTGCCGTTCGTGGAGCTCCAGGTGATGCCCACCGCCCGCGCGAACCACCCAGGGACAGGTGGGCTTGTCGAAATGTTGAAGTTCGCAGATGGTACGGCGGTAGGCCGTACCGACGGTGACTTCGGGGGCCGCCCTGTCTCTCACCCCAGGCAGCTCCGCGTCCTCGATCTGCGCTATGGCATCATCCGGGCTCAGGCGCTCACGCCAGAGGAGTCTCTGGTGTTCATCGAGCAAGCGCTGGGAGAACTATGAGCACCCCGGAACTTCGCTGGTTCAAGAGCAGCTACAGCAGCAGCAGCAATGGCAACGACTGCCTCGAAGTCGCCCCCACCCCCACCACCATCCACATCCGCGACTCCAAGAACACCGACGGCCCCCGGCTCGCCGTCCCCCCGGCAGCCTGGGCGCACTTCATCGCGTACGCCTCGCGGAGCGTCTAGACAGCCACGCACGGCGCTGGGCGGCAGCTACCGCTCCGGGACGAGCTGTGCCGAGCTGGGGCGGTGACGCGCAGCACGCTGCTCCGCGTCCCGCGCGGTGTCTCGGAGGATCCCGCGGCCTACGTCACGGTGCGTGCGGCCTCGTCCCGGTACGCCGCCGAGCAGCCGGCCGCCGTACCACGCTGCGCCACCGGCTACGGCCTCACCGTTCCACCCGCCCGGACCTCGTGCGTGTTCGGCGTCTCTGGACGCCGTCACCACCCGCGTCCGCAGAGACCTCGGTGATGCGGAGGCGGACGGAATGGCGATGCCACGGTCTGATCCCGGTGCCGGCGGGGATACGGCCGGGACCAATACCGCGGACGACGCGGCCACCGCCGGTGCGCCCGCCGGTCCGGCAGCGGCCGGCGGTCCTTGCCGCAGAACGGATCAAGCAGGTCGACGAGACGATGCGCGAGACGCCGTACGGTGCTGTCTCCACCACGACACGGCCGGAACCCGGCACCCCCGCTCGCCGCGGTGCAGGCAGAGTGCCACGAGCATTCTGTTCCCTTCGGGACCGGCCGGGCGCTCAAGATCGATACCCCGCCCCGCCCCCGTTTGACCTCTGCCCCGCTCGGAGTATTGTCTCCGGCCCGATTGGCATCCGCCCCGCCCGCTATGGCAGACTGTCCGAGTTGCTCGGTCGAGTGTTGATGCTGCACGCCTCCCGCCGGGAGGACCGGAAGCGAGTCCCACAGTACTCGTCGCCCTAACTGCCTCACGGCAGCGCTGGGGCGGACGTACGGGAATCTTCCGGGAAGTGTGGGCGCGGCACCGGCCAGGCGCCCGGTGGGCCACGCGTCGGCATGACGGACGCGCACTCCCGGTCCTGCGGTTCCGGACGGGCCGCACTCCCATGCAGGGATGTTCGAACAAGGGGCATCTGTGTCAGCGGGAGCGCGACACGCCCGACCGCGTGGGTCGGAGAAAGCCAAGGGAAACCAGGGAAACACCGGGTTCCAGAGCGTGAGAAGAGACAGGACTACGAAGTAGCCATGGCGGGACAGAAGATCCGCATCCGGCTCAAGGCCTACGACCACGAGGTCATCGACTCCTCGGCGAAGAAGATCGTCGAGACGGTGACCCGTACCGGTGCGTCGGTCGCGGGCCCGGTGCCGCTGCCCACTGAGAAGAACGTGTACTGCGTCATCAAGTCGCCGCACAAGTACAAGGACTCGCGCGAGCACTTCGAGATGCGCACGCACAAGCGCCTGATCGACATCCTCGACCCGACCCCCAAGACCGTTGACTCTCTGATGCGACTCGACCTGCCGGCCGGTGTCGACATCGAGATCAAGCTCTGAGGCTGGTGGGCTGAGAATGGCTAAGCAGATCAAGGGCATCCTGGGCGAGAAGCTCGGCATGACGCAGGTGTGGGACGAGAACAACCGTGTTGTTCCGGTCACCGTCGTCAAGGCCAGCCCCAACGTCGTGACCCAGGTTCGTACGAACGACGTCGACGGCTACGAGTCGGTCCAGATCGCCTTCGGCGAGATCGACCCGCGCAAGGTGAACAAGCCCCTCAAGGGTCACTTCGCCAAGGCCGACGTCACCCCCCGTCGTCACCTCGTCGAGATCCGCACCGCGGACGCCTCCGAGTACACGCTGGGCCAGGAGATCACCGCCGAGGTGTTCGAGGCCGGCGTGAAGGTCGACGTCACCGGCAAGAGCAAGGGCAAGGGCTTCGCCGGTGTCATGAAGCGTCACAACTTCGGTGGCCTCGGCGCCGGTCACGGCACCCAGCGCAAGCACCGCTCTCCCGGTTCCATCGGTGGCTGCGCCACCCCGGGCCGTGTGTTCAAGGGCCTCCGCATGGCGGGTCGCATGGGCAACGAGCGGGTCACCACCCAGAACCTGACCGTCCACGCCGTTGACGCGGAGAAGGGTCTGCTGCTCATCAAGGGCGCGGTTCCCGGTCCGAACGGCGGCCTCGTCCTGGTCCGCACCGCGGCCAAGGGGGCCTGAGGTAACCGATGAGCACTGTTGACATCCTTTCGCCGGCGGGCGAGAAGGCCGGTTCCGTCGAGCTCCCCGCGGAGATCTTCGGCGTTGAGAAGGTCAGCGTTCCGCTGATCCACCAGGTCGTCGTCGCGCAGCTGGCCGCCGCCCGTCAGGGCACGCACAAGACCAAGACCCGCGGCGAGGTCCGCGGCGGTGGCAAGAAGCCGTACCGCCAGAAGGGCACCGGTCGCGCCCGCCAGGGTTCGACCCGCGCGCCGCAGTTCGCCGGTGGTGGCGTCGTGCACGGTCCCGTGCCGCGCGACTACTCGCAGCGGACCCCGAAGAAGATGAAGGCCGCGGCCCTGCGCCACGCCCTCACCGACCGGGCCCGCCACAACCGCATCCACGTCGTCACCGGCGTGGTCGAGGGTGAGACCGCCTCCACCAAGGCCGCCCGGACGCTGTTCGGCAAGATCTCGGAGCGCAAGAACCTGCTCCTGGTCGTCGACCGCGCCGACGAGGCCGCGTGGCTGTCCGCCCGCAACCTGCCCCAGGTCCACATCCTGGAGCCGGGCCAGCTGAACACGTACGACGTTCTCGTCTCGGACGACGTGGTCTTCACCAAGGCCGCTTTCGAGTCCTTCGTCGCCGGCCCGAACAAGGCCAACGACACCGAAGGGAGCGAGGCCTGATGGCTACGCGTCACCCCTCCATCGCCTCGAAGGCCGCCAAGGCCGCCAAGGCCGCGCGCGTCGCCAAGGCGCGTCGCCACGCCGCCGAGGGCAAGAACACCGTCGAGACCCCGCTGAGCAAGTCGTACACGGACCCCCGTGACGTCCTGCTCAAGCCGGTCGTCTCGGAGAAGAGCTACGCGCTCCTCGACGAGAACAAGTACACGTTCATCGTCGACCCGCGTGCCAACAAGACCCAGATCAAGGAGGCCGTCCAGGCGGTCTTCGAGGTCAAGGTCACCGGGGTCAACACGATCAACCGCCAGGGCAAGCGCAAGCGGACCCGCACCGGCTTCGGCCAGCGTGCCGCCACCAAGCGCGCGATCGTGACCCTCGCCGAGGGCGACCGTATCGACATCTTCGGCGGTCCGACCGCCTGACGGCGGTCCGGATCGTCCGATATCGGACGAGGACTGAGAAATGGGTATCCGCAAGTACAAGCCGACGACTCCTGGCCGTCGTGGCGCCAGCGTCGCCGACTTCGTCGAGGTCACGCGGTCCACGCCGGAGAAGTCGCTGGTCCGTCCCCTGCACAGCAAGGGCGGCCGTAACAATTCCGGTCGTGTGACCGTTCGCCACCAGGGTGGCGGACACAAGCGCGCCTACCGCGTGATCGACTTCCGTCGTCACGACAAGGACGGCGTGCCGGCGAAGGTCGCGCACATCGAGTACGACCCCAACCGCACCGCGCGCATCGCGCTGCTGCACTACGCGGACGGCGAGAAGCGCTACATCCTCGCGCCGCGTGGCCTGTCGCAGGGCGACCGCGTCGAGAACGGTCCCGGGGCCGACATCAAGCCGGGCAACAACCTGGCCCTCCGCAACATCCCGGTCGGTACGACGCTGCACGCGATCGAGCTCCGTCCGGGCGGCGGCGCCAAGTTCGCCCGCTCCGCCGGTGCCTCCGTGCAGCTGCTCGCGAAGGAGGGCTCGATGGCCCACCTCCGCATGCCCTCCGGTGAGATCCGCCTGGTCGACCAGCGCTGCCGCGCCACCGTCGGCGAGGTCGGCAACGCCGAGCAGAGCAACATCAACTGGGGCAAGGCCGGCCGCAAGCGCTGGCTGGGCGTCCGTCCGACCGTTCGCGGTGTGGCGATGAACCCGGTTGACCACCCCCACGGTGGTGGTGAGGGCAAGACCTCGGGTGGCCGCCACCCGGTCAGCCCCTGGGGTCAGAAGGAAGGTCGTACTCGTGCTCCCAAGAAGGCGAGCAACAAGTACATCGTCCGCCGCCGCAAGACGAACAAGAAGCGCTAAGGACGGGTTGAGATGCCTCGTAGCCTGAAGAAGGGGCCCTTCGTCGACGACCACCTGATGAAGAAGGTGGACGCCCAGAACGAAGCCGGCACCAAGAACGTCATCAAGACCTGGTCCCGCCGCTCGATGATCGTCCCGGCCATGCTGGGCCACACGCTCGCGGTGCACAACGGCAAGACCCACATCCCGGTGTTCGTCACCGAGTCCATGGTCGGCCACAAGCTCGGCGAGTTCTCGCCGACGCGCACCTTCCGGGGTCACGTCAAGGAAGACCGGAAGTCGAAGCGCCGCTAGCAGCGGATCGCATTCAGACACGTAAGTAACTGAAGGGACAACCATGGAAGCCAGGGCCCAGGCGCGGTACATCCGCGTCACGCCCATGAAGGCCCGCCGCGTGGTGGACCTCATCCGTGGCATGGACGCCACGGAGGCCCAGGCTGTTCTGCGATTCGCTCCGCAGGCAGCCTCCGTGCCGGTCGGCAAGGTGCTCGACAGCGCCATCGCCAACGCCGCGCACAACTACGACCACACCGACGCCGACAGCCTCTACATCTCCGAGGCCTACGTCGACGAGGGCCCGACCCTGAAGCGGTTCCGTCCGCGTGCCCAGGGCCGTGCCTACCGGATCCGCAAGCGGACCAGCCACATCACCGTGGTCGTCAGCAGCAAGGAAGGAACCCGGTAATGGGCCAGAAGGTAAACCCGCACGGGTTCCGGCTCGGTGTCACGACCGACTTCAAGTCGCGTTGGTACGCCGACAAGCTCTACAAGGACTACGTCAAGGAAGACGTCGCCATCCGTCGGATGATGACGTCCGGCATGGAGCGCGCCGGCATCTCCAAGGTCGAGATCGAGCGCACCCGTGACCGTGTGCGTGTGGACATCCACACCGCGCGTCCGGGCATCGTCATCGGCCGCCGTGGCGCCGAGGCCGACCGCATCCGCGGCGACCTCGAGAAGCTCACCGGCAAGCAGGTCCAGCTGAACATCCTCGAGGTCAAGAACCCCGAGACCGACGCTCAGCTCGTGGCCCAGGCCGTCGCCGAGCAGCTCTCCTCCCGCGTCTCCTTCCGCCGTGCCATGCGCAAGAGCATGCAGTCGGCGATGAAGGCGGGCGCCAAGGGCATCAAGATCCAGTGCGGTGGCCGCCTCGGCGGCGCCGAGATGTCCCGCTCGGAGTTCTACCGCGAGGGCCGTGTGCCCCTGCACACGCTCCGTGCGAACGTGGACTACGGCTTCTTCGAGGCCAAGACGACCTTCGGCCGCATCGGTGTGAAGGTCTGGATCTACAAGGGCGACGTCAAGAACATCGCCGAGGTCCGCGCCGAGAACGCCGCCGCCCGAGCGGGTCAGCGCCCGTCGCGCGGCGCCGGCGAGCGCCCGGCCCGTGGTGGCCGTGGTGGCGAACGGCGCGGTCGCAAGCCGCAGCAGCAGGCTCCGGCCGCCGAGGCCCCCAAGGCCGAGGCTCCGGCCGCTGCCGCTCCGGCTGAGAGCACCGGAACGGAGGCCTGACCGACATGCTGATCCCCCGTAGGGTCAAGCACCGCAAGCAGCACCACCCGAAGCGCAACGGTATGTCCAAGGGTGGGACGCAGGTTGCGTTCGGCGAGTACGGCATCCAGGCGCTGACCCCGGCCTACGTCACGAACCGCCAGATCGAGGCGGCTCGTATCGCGATGACCCGCCACATCAAGCGTGGCGGCAAGGTCTGGATCAACATCTACCCGGACCGTCCCCTCACCAAGAAGCCGGCCGAGACCCGCATGGGTTCCGGTAAGGGTTCCCCGGAGTGGTGGATCGCGAACGTCAAGCCCGGACGCGTGATGTTCGAGCTGTCGTACCCCAACGAGAAGATCGCCCGTGAGGCGCTGCTTCGTGCGGCCCACAAGCTGCCGATGAAGTGCCGGATCGTCAAGCGCGAGGCAGGTGAAGCGTGATGTCGGCCGGTACCAAGGCGTCCGAGCTGCGCGAGCTGGGCAACGAGGAGCTTCTGGGCAAGCTCCGCGAGGCCAAGGAAGAGCTGTTCAACCTCCGCTTCCAGGCGGCGACGGGCCAGCTCGAGAACCACGGCCGTCTCAAGGCGGTCCGCAAGGACATCGCCCGGATCTACACCCTCATGCGTGAGCGTGAGCTCGGCATCGAGACGGTGGAGAACGCCTGATGAGCGAGAGCAACGTGACTGAGAACAAGGAAGCTCGCGGTTTCCGCAAGACCCGTGAGGGTCTGGTCGTCAGCGACAAGATGGACAAGACCGTCGTCGTCGCCGTCGAGGACCGCGTCAAGCACGCGCTGTACGGCAAGGTCATCCGCCGTACCAACAAGCTCAAGGCGCACGACGAGCAGAACGCCGCGGGTGTCGGCGACCGCGTCCTCCTGATGGAGACCCGGCCGCTGTCCGCGACGAAGCGCTGGCGCGTCGTCGAGATCCTCGAGAAGGCCAAGTAATTCTCCTGCGAGGCACCCCTCGCAGGACAGTTCCGCCAGGCTCCGGGGGCCGCTCGCGTAAGCGGCCCCCGGGGAACCGGCAGACAAACAGGAGATAGACGTGATCCAGCAGGAGTCGCGACTGCGTGTCGCCGACAACACTGGTGCGAAGGAGATCCTTTGCATCCGTGTGCTCGGTGGCTCCGGTCGCCGCTACGCGGGCATCGGTGACGTCATCGTCGCCACCGTCAAGGACGCGATCCCCGGTGGCAACGTGAAGAAGGGTGACGTCGTCAAGGCGGTCATCGTTCGCACCGTCAAGGAGCGCCGCCGTCCGGACGGCTCGTACATCCGCTTCGACGAGAACGCCGCCGTCATCCTCAAGGGCGACGGCGACCCTCGTGGCACCCGTATCTTCGGCCCCGTCGGCCGTGAGCTGCGCGAGAAGAAGTTCATGAAGATCATCTCCCTCGCGCCGGAGGTGCTGTGAGCATGAAGATCAAGAAGGGCGACCTGGTCCAGGTCATCACCGGCAAGGACAAGGGCAAGCAGGGCAAGGTCATTGCCGCTTACCCGCGCGAGGAGCGTGTCCTGGTCGAGGGTGTCAACCGGGTCAAGAAGCACACCAAGGCCGGGCCGACCGCCAGCGGTTCGCAGGCCGGCGGCATCGTCACCACCGAGGCGCCGATCCACGTCTCCAACGTCCAGCTGGTCGTGGAGAAGGACGGTCAGAAGGTCGTGACCCGCGTCGGTTACCGCTTCGACGAGAACGGCAACAAGATCCGCGTTGCCAAGCGGACGGGTGAGGACATCTGATGGCTACCACCACTGCTCCGCGTCTGAAGCAGAAGTACCGCGACGAGATCGCCCCGAAGCTGCGTGACGAGTTCAAGTACGAGAACGTCATGCAGATCCCGGGCCTCGTCAAGATCGTGGTCAACATGGGTGTGGGCGACGCCGCCCGCGACTCCAAGCTGATCGAGGGCGCCATCCGCGACCTCACCACGATCACCGGCCAGAAGCCGGCGGTCACCAAGGCCCGCAAGTCCATCGCGCAGTTCAAGCTGCGTGAGGGTCAGCCGATCGGTGCCCACGTCACGCTCCGTGGCGACCGCATGTGGGAGTTCCTGGACCGCACCCTGTCGCTCGCGCTGCCGCGCATCCGCGACTTCCGCGGCCTGTCCCCCAAGCAGTTCGACGGCCGTGGCAACTACACCTTCGGTCTCACGGAGCAGGTCATGTTCCACGAGATCGACCAGGACAAGATCGACCGCGTCCGGGGTATGGACATCACCGTGGTCACCACGGCGACCAACGACGCTGAGGGCCGCGCGCTCCTTCGTCACCTCGGCTTCCCGTTCAAGGAGGCGTGAGCGAGATGGCGAAGAAGGCTCTGATCGCTAAGGCTGCTCGCAAGCCCAAGTTCGGTGTGCGTGGCTACACCCGCTGCCAGCGCTGCGGCCGTCCGCACTCCGTGTACCGCAAGTTCGGCCTGTGCCGCGTGTGCCTTCGTGAGATGGCTCACCGTGGCGAGCTGCCGGGCGTGACCAAGAGCTCCTGGTAATCCCCCGTTTGAGGGGTTCCGGAAGCTCTCGGTAAGTAGATAGGGCGGACAGACGCCCAGCTCACATGCCTTAGGCTTGTGGGGTTGGGCGTCTGTCGCCGCCCATACGACTTACTACGCCGTAGGTCCACCGCGCCGCACCCGTCCCGTCTCGGATCGGGGAGAGGGATGGCGCACCAGGAAACCCCGGCGAGAGAGGCCGAAGGCCAATTCATGACCATGACTGATCCGATCGCAGACATGCTCACGCGTCTGCGGAACGCGAACTCGGCATACCACGACACCGTGACCATGCCGCACTCGAAGATCAAGTCGCACATCGCGGAGATCCTCCAGCAGGAGGGCTTCATCACGGGCTGGAAGACCGAGGACGCCGAGGTCGGCAAGAACCTCGTCCTCGAGCTGAAGTACGGCCCGAACCGTGAGCGCTCCATCGCGGGCATCAAGCGGATCTCCAAGCCCGGTCTCCGGGTGTACGCGAAGTCCACCAACCTGCCGAAGGTGCTCGGCGGCCTCGGCGTGGCGATCATCTCCACGTCGCACGGGCTCCTCACCGACAAGCAGGCCGGCAAGAAGGGCGTGGGTGGGGAAGTCCTCGCCTACGTCTGGTAACGGAAGGGAACGGAGGAAACAGCTATGTCGCGCATCGGCAAGCTCCCCATCGCGGTTCCCGCCGGCGTGGACGTCACCATCGACGGCCGTACGGTCAAGGTCAAGGGCCCCAAGGGCGAACTGACCCACACCGTTGCGGCGCCGATCGAGGTCGTCAAGGGCGAGGACGGCACCCTGCAGGTGACCCGCCCCAACGACGAGCGTCAGAACAAGGCTCTCCACGGCCTGTCCCGCACGCTGGTGGCGAACATGATCACCGGCGTGACCCAGGGTTACGTGAAGAAGCTCGAGATCAGCGGTGTCGGTTACCGCGTGACGGCCAAGGGCTCGAACCTGGAGTTCGCGCTCGGCTACAGCCACCCGATCACCGTCGAGGCGCCCGAGGGCATCACCTTCAAGGTGGAGGCCCCGACCCGCTTCTCGGTCGAGGGCATCGACAAGCAGAAGGTCGGCGAGGTCGCGGCCAACATCCGCAAGCTGCGCAAGCCGGACCCGTACAAGGCCAAGGGCGTCAAGTACGAGGGCGAAGTCATCCGCCGCAAGGTCGGAAAGGCGGGTAAGTAAGCCATGGCATACGGGCAGAAGATCCTCAAGGGCGACGCCTACAAGCGCGCCGCGATCAAGCGCCGTCACATCCGGATCCGCAAGCGGATCGCCGGTACGGCGGAGCGTCCCCGTCTGGTCGTGACCCGCTCCAACCGCCACATCGTGGCGCAGGTGATCGACGACCTCAAGGGCCACACCCTGGCGTCGGCGTCCACGCTGGACACGTCGATCCGCGGTGGCGAGGGCGACAAGTCCGCGCAGGCCAAGCAGGTCGGCGCCCTGGTCGCCGAGCGTGCCAAGGCCGCCGGTGTCGAGGCCGTCGTGTTCGACCGTGGTGGCAACCAGTACGCCGGGCGCATCGCCGCCCTGGCGGACGCCGCCCGCGAAGCCGGCCTGAAGTTCTGAGCCGGTTCCGAGCTAGCGGAAACAGAGAGAGGTAATTCCAATGGCTGGACCCCAGCGCCGCGGTGGCGGTGCCGGTGGCGGCGAGCGGCGGGACCGGAAGGGCCGTGACGGCGGCGCAGCTGCCGCCGAGAAGACCGCGTACGTTGAGCGCGTCGTCGCGATCAACCGCGTCGCCAAGGTTGTGAAGGGTGGTCGTCGCTTCAGCTTCACCGCGCTGGTCGTGGTGGGCGACGGTGACGGCACCGTGGGTGTCGGATACGGCAAGGCCAAGGAGGTGCCGGCCGCCATCGCCAAGGGCGTTGAGGAGGCCAAGAAGCACTTCTTCAAGGTCCCCCGGATCCAGGGCACCATCCCGCACCCGATCCAGGGTGAGAAGGCTGCCGGCGTCGTGCTGCTCAAGCCCGCGTCCCCCGGTACCGGTGTCATCGCCGGTGGTCCGGTGCGTGCGGTGCTCGAGTGCGCCGGTATCCACGACATCCTGTCG
This sequence comes from Streptomyces sp. MK7, assembly GCF_032658145.1. Classification (NCBI taxonomy): domain Bacteria; kingdom Bacillati; phylum Actinomycetota; class Actinomycetes; order Kitasatosporales; family Streptomycetaceae; genus Streptomyces; species Streptomyces sp. MK7. The sequence goes on along the minus strand of NZ_JAVACL010000036.1, from coordinate 13,687 downwards.
AAGTCGCTCGGCTCCGACAACGCCATCAACATCGTGCACGCGACCGTGGAGGCCCTCAAGGGCCTGCAGCGTCCCGAGGAGGTCGCGGCCCGCCGTGGTCTGCCGCTCGAGGACGTCGCCCCCGCGGCTCTCCTGCGTGCGCGTGCCGGGGCGGGTGCGTAATCATGGCGCAGCTCAAGATCACGCAGACGAAGTCCTACATCGGCAGCAAGCAGAACCACCGCGACACCCTGCGTTCCCTGGGCCTCAAGCGCCTGGGTGACGTGGTCGTCAAGGAGGACCGTCCCGAGTTCCGCGGCATGGTGCACACCGTCCGCCACCTCGTGACGGTCGAGGAGGTCGACTGATCATGGCGGAGCAGAACCCGCTGAAGATCCACAACCTCCGTCCGGCCCCCGGCGCCAAGACCGCCAAGACCCGTGTCGGTCGTGGTGAGGCGTCGAAGGGTAAGACGGCCGGTCGTGGTACGAAGGGCACGAAGGCCCGTTACCAGGTTCCGGAGCGCTTCGAGGGCGGCCAGATGCCGCTGCACATGCGCCTCCCGAAGCTGAAGGGCTTCAAGAACCCGTTCAAGACCGAGTACCAGGTCGTGAACCTCGACAAGCTGGCCGCGCTGTACCCGCAGGGTGGCGAGGTCACGGTCGAGGACCTGGTGGCCAAGGGTGCCGTTCGCAAGAACAGCCTGGTCAAGGTCCTGGGCCAGGGCGAGGTCTCCGTGGCGCTGCAGGTGACGGTGGACGCCGTCTCCGGCTCCGCCAAGGAGAAGATCACCGCCGCCGGCGGTTCCGTCACCGAGCTCGTCTGAGTTCCTTGGACGTCTCCTCGATGACGTAAGCATCCCGACCGGGGATACCTCACAATGAGGTATCCCCGGTTGGTCGTTCCAAGGGGGGCAGTGTCGCCGGTAAGGTGGCCTGCACTGTTCTTTTCATCGAACCTCAAGACCGTCACCCTTGACGCACTGGCGCGGGGGTCGCAGGAGGCACCGTGCTCACCGGCTTCGCCCGGGCGTTCAGGACGCCCGACCTGCGCAAGAAGCTGCTCTTCACACTCGGCATCATCGTGGTGTACCGCGTCGGTACCCACATCCCGATCCCGGGCGTCAACTACAAGGCCGTCCAGCAGTGTGTGACCGAGGCCTCCGGCAATCAGGGGCTCTTCGGCCTGGTCAACATGTTCAGCGGCGGCGCGCTGCTCCAGATCACGGTCTTCGCCCTCGGGATCATGCCGTACATCACGGCGAGCATCATCCTGCAGCTGCTGACCGTGGTGATCCCGCGCCTGGAAGCCCTCAAGAAGGAGGGCCAGGCCGGCACGGCCAAGATCACCCAGTACACCCGTTACCTGACGGTGGCGCTGGCCATCCTGCAGGGCACCGGTCTGGTGGCCACCGCCCGCAGCGGCGCCCTGTTCTCCGGGTGCACGGTCGCGGCCAACATCGTGCCCGAGCGGGCGATCTTCAACACGATCGTCATGGTGGTCTGCATGACCGCCGGTACGGCCGTGGTCATGTGGCTCGGTGAGCTCATCACCGACCGCGGCATCGGCAACGGCATGTCGATCCTGATGTTCATCTCGATCGCCGCGACGTTCCCGTCCGCGCTGTGGGCCATCAAGAAGCAGGGCACCCTGGCCGGCGGCTGGATCGAGTTCGGCACCGTGATCCTGGTCGGCCTGATCATGGTCGGTCTGGTCGTCTTCGTCGAGCAGGCCCAGCGCCGTATCCCGGTGCAGTACGCGAAGCGCATGATCGGCCGGCGCTCCTACGGCGGTACGTCCACGTACATCCCGCTCAAGGTGAACCAGGCCGGTGTGATTCCGGTCATCTTCGCCTCGTCGCTGCTGTACATTCCGGCGCTCATCGCTCAGTTCGCGGGGGGCAACTCGGGCTGGAAGACCTGGGTTCAGCAGAACCTGACCAAGGGTGATCACCCGCTTTACATCACTATGTACTTCTTGCTCATCGTGTTCTTCGCGTTCTTCTACGTGGCGATCTCCTTCAACCCCGAGGAAGTCGCGGACAACATGAAGAAGTATGGTGGCTTCATCCCGGGTATCCGGGCTGGCCGACCGACCGCTGAGTACCTTTCGTACGTGCTCAACCGGATCACCTGGCCGGGTTCGCTGTATCTGGGTCTGATCGCTCTCGTACCGACAATGGCGTTGGTCGGGTTCCACGCGAACCAGAACTTCCCCTTCGGCGGGACCAGCATCCTGATCATCGTGGGTGTCGGCCTCGAGACGGTGAAGCAGATCGAGAGCCAGCTCCAGCAGCGCAATTACGAAGGGTTCCTCCGCTGATGCGAATCGTCCTCGTCGGGCCGCCTGGTGCCGGTAAGGGAACGCAGGCTGTGCGCCTTGCCGAGAAGCTGCGCATCCCGCACATCTCCACGGGCGACCTGTTCCGCGCCAACATCAGCCGTCAGACGGAGCTCGGCAAGCTCGCGAAGTCCTACATGGACGCCGGCAACCTCGTGCCGGACGAGGTCACCATCGCCATGGCCAAGGACCGCATGGAGCAGCCCGACGCGGCCGGAGGCTTCCTGCTGGACGGCTTCCCGCGCAACGTCCCCCAGGCCGAGGCTCTGGACGCGCTGCTGCAGGAGGAGAGGATCAACCTCGACGCGGTGCTCGACCTGGAGGTCCCCGAGGACGAGGTCGTCAAGCGGATCGCCGGCCGGCGGATCTGCCGCAAGGACTCCAGCCACGTCTTCCACGTGACGTACAGCCCGGCGAAGAAGGAGGGCGTCTGCGACGTCTGCGGCGGTGAGCTGTACCAGCGGGACGACGACTCCGAGGACACCGTCCGCAAGCGGCTGGAGGTCTACCACACGCAGACCGAGCCGATCATCGACTACTACAAGGCCCAGGGCCTGGTGGTGACGATCTCCTCGCTCGGCCCGGTGGACGAGATCACGCGGCGCGCGCTGGAGGCGCTGAAGCGCGAGGACGCCACGAAGTAGGCGTCACGTCGGGTGCAGCCGCGGTTCCTTCCGGAGGGGCCGCGGCTGTGCTGTGGGCGCGGCGGCGCCCGTATGGTTGACACAGTCGGCCCTGTTTCCGGTCCCAGAAAGGCCCTTCTTCCCATGGTGCAGATCAAGAGCCCCGAGCAGATCGCCAAGATGCGTGCGGCGGGGCTGGTCGTCGCCGCGATCCACGCGGCCACCCGGGAGGCGGCCGTGCCGGGGGCGAGCACCAAGGACCTGGACGAGGTGGCCCGCAAGGTGCTCGCCGAGCACAACGCCAAGCCGAACTTCCTCGGCTACGGCGGCTTCCCGGCGACGATCTGCACCTCGGTCAACGAGGTCGTCGTCCACGGCATCCCCTCGGAGGACGTCGTCCTGAAGGACGGGGACATCATCTCCATCGACTGCGGCGCGATCATCGACGGCTGGCACGGCGACGCCGCGTACACCGCGTTCGTCGGGTCCGGTCACGCCCCGGAGCTGGTCGAGCTCTCGCGGGTGACCGAGGGGTCGATGTGGGCCGGGATCGCCGCCATGAAGCAGGGCAACCGGCTGGTGGACATCTCCCGTGCCGTCGAGACCTACATCCGCCGCCAGCCCAGGCCCGGGGGCGGCCGCTACGGGATCATCGAGGACTACGGCGGCCACGGCATCGGCACCGAGATGCACATGGACCCGCACCTGCTGAACTACGTCGACCGGCGGCGCGGCAAGGGCCCCAAGCTGGTCCCCGGCTTCTGCCTGGCCATCGAGCCGATGGTCTCCCTGGGCACGGCGAAGACCCGGGTCCTCGAGGACGACTGGACGGTCATCACCACGGACGGCACGTGGTCCTCCCACTGGGAGCACTCGGTGGCCCTGACCGAGCAGGGTCCCTTGGTCCTGACGGCCCCGGACGGTGGTAAGGCCAAGCTGGCGGAGTTCGGGATCACGACGGCGCCTGACCCGCTAGGCTGACGGGCGGCCTGGGTGAGGGCCGCCTGCGTGAGTTCCGGTGTGGCGGCATGGTGATCTCCGGTGCCGGGCAGGCTTCCTCGATTCGTGTTTCCGGGTGCGCTGACGTAGACTGACTCGTCGGCTCTCGTGCACCCGCATGTCCGCATGCGCCCGCAAGGGAAGCAGAGAGAGTCGATCAAGGTAGTCGATTCGAAGGGCAAAGCGTGGCCAAGAAGCAAGGTGCCATCGAGATCGAGGGCACTGTCGTCGAGTCTCTGCCGAACGCCATGTTCAAGGTCGAGCTCCAGAACGGCCACCAGGTCCTGGCACACATCAGCGGCAAGATGCGTATGCACTACATCCGCATCCTCCCTGACGACCGGGTCGTGGTGGAGCTTTCTCCGTACGACCTGACGCGTGGCCGGATCGTTTACCGATACAAGTAGATCTTGCCCACGTCCCGTGCCCTCCCTGTGCACGGGGCCGCCGGCAACTGACCCGGAGAACCTCACATCCCATGAAGGTCAAGCCGAGCGTCAAGAAGATCTGCGACAAGTGCAGGGTGATCCGCCGTCACGGGCGGGTCATGGTCATCTGCGAGAACCCGCGCCACAAGCAGCGCCAGGGCTGACGCACGACCGACCGCACCCTCTGCACCTCCATCGCAGAGATTCGCGCGACGCGAGCTGAATATGTTCATACGCAGGGCCCGAGCCGCGACGCGGCTTGACACCCCCGGTTCGGAGGCCGGGGACCCGGTTCGTACCTCGTACGGCGGCCGGGAGCCGGTCCTGCGGAAGACCTCCGAAGATCACCAGGAGCCATTGAATGGCACGCGTTTCCGGTGTTGACATCCCGCGCGAAAAGCGTGTGGAGATCGCCCTCACCTACGTGTTCGGCATCGGCCGGACCCTTTCGCAGCAGACGCTGGCAGCGACCGACGTCGACCCGAACACCCGCGTTCGCGACCTCTCCGAGGAGCAGCTCGTCGCGATCCGCGAGTACGTCGACAACAACATCAAGACCGAGGGTGACCTCCGTCGCGAGATCCAGGCCGACATCCGCCGCAAGGTCGAGATCGGCACGTACCAGGGTCTGCGGCACCGCCGCGGTCTGCCTGTCCGCGGTCAGCGCACCAGCACCAACGCCCGTACCCGCAAGGGCCCGCGTCGCGCCATCGCCGGCAAGAAGAAGCCGGGCAAGAAGTAGTCCGCAGCGACACTCGCCGTCCAGCGGTCTTCGCTGTAGGACCGACCACCTCCCGTAGGAGTTTTCGACATGCCCCCCAAGGGACGTCAGGGCGCTGCCAAGAAGGTGCGCCGCAAGGAAAAGAAGAACGTCGCTCACGGCCACGCGCACATCAAGAGCACGTTCAACAACACCATCGTTTCGATCACCGACCCGAGCGGCAACGTGATCTCCTGGGCCTCCGCCGGCCACGTCGGCTTCAAGGGCTCCCGGAAGTCCACGCCGTTCGCCGCGCAGATGGCCGCCGAGTCGGCCGCCCGCCGCGCCCAGGAGCACGGCATGCGCAAGGTCGACGTGTTCGTCAAGGGCCCGGGCTCCGGTCGTGAGACCGCGATCCGCTCCCTGCAGGCCACGGGCCTCGAGGTCGGCTCCATCCAGGACGTCACCCCGACCCCGCACAACGGCTGCCGTCCGCCGAAGCGTCGTCGCGTCTGACGTACGCCTCACGGGCAGCGGGTCCGGGCGGTACGGCTCTTTCGGGTCGTACCGCCCGTACCCTTGCAGTACCCCGTGTTTTTCGGGCACGGGTTCCGTCGGGCGTCATATAGCGGGCGCCCACGACTGAAGGATCTGATCCACACATGCTGATCGCTCAGCGTCCCTCGTTGACCGAAGAGGTCGTCGACGAGTTCCGCTCCCGGTTCGTGATCGAGCCGCTGGAGCCGGGCTTCGGCTACACCCTCGGCAACTCCCTGCGCCGCACCCTCCTGTCGTCGATCCCCGGTGCCGCTGTCACCAGCATCCGCATCGACGGCGTCCTGCACGAGTTCACCACCGTGCCGGGCGTCAAGGAGGACGTCACCGACCTGATCCTCAACATCAAGCAGCTGGTCGTCTCCTCGGAGCACGACGAGCCGGTCGTGATGTACCTGCGCAAGCAGGGCCCGGGTCTGGTCACCGCCGCCGACATCGCGCCCCCGGCCGGTGTCGAGGTACACAACCCCGACCTCGTCCTCGCCACGCTCAACGGCAAGGGCAAGCTGGAGATGGAGCTGACCGTCGAGCGCGGTCGCGGTTACGTCTCCGCCGTGCAGAACAAGCAGGTGGGCCAGGAGATCGGCCGTATCCCGGTCGACTCGATCTACTCGCCGGTGCTGAAGGTCACGTACAAGGTCGAGGCCACCCGTGTCGAGCAGCGCACCGACTTCGACAAGCTGATCGTCGACGTCGAGACGAAGCAGGCCATGCGTCCGCGTGACGCCATGGCGTCGGCCGGCAAGACCCTGGTCGAGCTGTTCGGTCTCGCCCGCGAGCTGAACATCGACGCCGAGGGCATCGACATGGGCCCGTCCCCGACGGACGCCGCCCTGGCCGCCGACCTGGCCCTGCCGATCGAGGAGCTGGAGCTCACGGTCCGCTCCTACAACTGCCTCAAGCGCGAGGGCATCCACTCCGTGGGTGAGCTCGTCGCCCGCTCGGAGGCCGACCTGCTGGACATCCGCAACTTCGGTGCGAAGTCCATCGACGAGGTCAAGGCGAAGCTGGCCGGCATGGGCCTGGCGCTCAAGGACAGCCCGCCCGGATTCGACCCGACCGCCGCCGCGGACGCCTTCGGCGCCGACGACGACGCGGATGCGGGTTTCGTGGAGACCGAGCAGTACTGACGTACTGAGGATCTCGACGTGGAGACCGAGCAGTACTGATCCGGTGCTGAGCGTGTTCCACTTCCGGGGGTCTCGCCGAGACCCCCGGATCTCCGACAGGCGACCGCCTGCTCGGATACTGACCCCGGTACCTGACACGGCCGGGGCAGACACACAGGAGAAGAACAATGCCGAAGCCCACCAAGGGTGCCCGTCTGGGCGGCAGCGCCGCGCACGAGAAGCTGCTCCTCGCGAACCTCGCGAAGTCGCTGTTCGAGCACGGCCGTATCACCACCACCGAGGCGAAGGCCCGCCGCCTGCGCCCGTACGCCGAGCGTCTGATCACCAAGGCGAAGAAGGGCGACCTTCACAACCGCCGCCAGGTGCTCCAGGTCATCACGGACAAGGGCGTCGTCCACACGCTCTTCACCGAGATCGGCCCGCGCTACGAGAACCGTCCGGGTGGCTACACCCGCATCACCAAGGTCGGTAACCGCCGTGGCGACAACGCGCCCATGGCCGTCATCGAGCTGGTCGAGGCGCTGACGGTGCAGCAGAAGGCCGTGGGTGAGGCCGAGGCCGCCACCAAGCGCGCGGTCAAGGAGGACGAGGCCAAGGCCGCCGAGACCACCGAGGCGCCGGCCGAGGAGGCCGCTGCCGAGGAGTCGAAGGAAGCCTGAGGCTCCGCCTGACGCTGGAAGCGGGTTCGCCCTTCGGGGCGGGCCCGCTTTCGCGTACCGGAGGAGCCGGCGGCCCTGAGAGGATCTGCACGTGAGTGACGAAGTACAGCCCGGCCATGTCCGCATCCGTCTCGACCTGTCCTACGACGGCACCGGCTTCCACGGCTGGGCCAAGCAGGCCGGCGGCAGGCGGACCGTGCAAGGGGAGATCGAGGACGCGCTGCGCACGGTCACCCGCTCCGTTGAGACGTACGAGCTGACCGTCGCCGGGCGGACCGACGCCGGGGTGCACGCGCGGGGCCAGGTGGCGCATGTGGACCTGCCCGAGCAGGTCTGGCGCGAGCACCACGAGAAGCTGCTGAAGCGGCTCGCCGGGCGGCTGCCCAGGGATGTGCGCGTCTGGGCCCTCAGGCCCGCGCCGAGCGGCTTCAACGCCCGTTTCTCCGCCGTCTGGCGCCGCTACGCCTACCGCGTCACCGACAACCCCGGCGGTGTGGACCCGCTGTTGCGGGGCCATGTGCTGTGGCACGACTGGCCGCTCGACGTGGACGCCATGAACGAGGCCGCCCGGCGGCTCATCGGCGAGCACGACTTCGCCGCGTACTGCAAGAGGCGTGAGGGCGCGACCACCATCCGTACGCTCCAGGAGCTGAGTCTGGCGCGGGGCGACGACGGGATCATCACCGCGACCGTCCGCGCCGACGCCTTCTGCCACAACATGGTCCGCTCGCTCATCGGCGCGCTGCTGTTCGTCGGCGACGGCCACCGTCCGCCGGACTGGCCGGGAAAGGTGCTGGCCGCGGGCGTGCGGGACTCCGCCGTGCACGTCGTACGGCCGCATGGGCTGACCCTGGAGGAGGTCGGCTACCCGGCGGACGAGCTGCTGGCGGCGCGCAGCCGCGAGGCCCGCAACAAGCGGTCGCTGCCGGCGGCAGGCTGCTGCTGAGGGCCAGGGCCACGCTCACCTCGGGTGACGGTACGGTTGCGGTCTGGCGGGAACTCGCGGACCCATGCGGCTCACCGTCATCGGCACCGGTTATCTGGGTGCCACGCATGCCGCCTGCATGGCGGAGCTGGGACACGAGGTGGTCGGCGTCGACGTCGACGCGGGCAGGATCGCCGCGCTGCGCGCGGGCCGGGCACCGTTCCACGAGCCGGGGCTGTCCGCGCTGCTCGCCCGGCACACGGCGAGCGGGCGGCTGCGGTTCACGACCGCCTACGAGGAGGCCGGCGCCTTCGGGCAGGTGCACTTCGTGTGCGTCGGCACCCCGCAGCGCAGGGACTGCGACGGCGCGGACCTGACCTGTGTGGAGTCGGCGTTCGCGGGGATCGCCCGGCACGCGCGCAAGGGTGCCCTGCTGGTGGGCAAGTCGACCGTGCCGGTCGGCACCGCGGCGCGGCTCGCCGGAGAGCACGGCGCCGAGATCGCGTGGAACCCGGAGTTCCTGCGCGAGGGCTTCGCCGTCGAGGACACCCTGCGGCCGGACCGGCTGGTGTTCGGGGTGCGCAGCGGGCGCGCCGAGCGGCTGCTGCGCCAGGTCTACGGTTCTGTCCTCGCCGCCGGGACGCCTCTGGTCGTCACCGACTTCGCCACCGCCGAACTGGCCAAGACCGCCGCGAACTCCTTCCTCGCCACCAAGATCTCCTTCATCAACGCGATGGCCGAGGTCTGCGAGGCCGCAGGCGGTGACGTGCGGAAACTGTCCGAGGCGCTGGGGTGCGACGGCCGGATCGGGCATGCGTACCTGCGGGCCGGAGTCGGGTTCGGCGGCGGTTGCCTGCCCAAGGACATCCGGGCCTTCGCGCACCGGGCCGCCGAGCTGGGCGTGGACCTGGGATTCCTGCACGCGGTGGACACGATCAACATGCGGCGCCGGGACCGGACGGTCGCGCTGGCCCGGGAGCTGTGCGGGGGATCCGTCCTCGGGGCGCGGGTGGCGGTGCTGGGCGCCGCCTTCAAACCGGACTCGGACGACGTCCGCGACTCGCCCGCACTGAACGTGGCCGCGCGCCTCGGCCTCGACGGCGCCGACGTCACGGTCTACGACCCCGAGGCACTGGACAACGCGCGCAAGGCGTTCCCGCTGCTCGGCTACGCGCTGTCCGTCCCGGAGGCGCTGCGCGGGGCCGAACTGGTGCTGCTGCTGACCGAGTGGCCGCGGTTCCGGGAGATCGACCCGCGCTGGGCGGCGCGGCTGGTGTCCCGGCCGCGCATCGTGGACGGCCGGGGCGTCCTCGACCCGGACCACTGGGCGGCGGCGGGCTGGCGGTTCCGCGCGCTGGGGATGACCTGGCCGGCGATGTCCCGGCCGGGGATGCCGGACGGCCCTGGCGGTGCCTAGCGGTGCCTAGCGGTTGGCCGCCGCCGAGGCCTGGGCCACGCCGCGCCGGCGGATCTGCTGGAAGGCGAACTCGGCGAGGTCGTTGCCGGCGCGGAACACCGTGGTGTCCTTGGCCGTCACGTCCTTGCCGCTGGGGAAGCCGGCGAGGGTGAAGTAGGCGTAGCGGCCGTAGGAGTTGGTGGTGGAGCGGCAGACCGCGCCGTCGCAGAAGGCCTTGACGCCGCCGCCGGAGAGCGGCTTGACGATGCTCTTCTTGTCGGCCTGGCCCCTGGCCTTGAGGGCCTGGGCCTCGGTGTCGAAGACGGCGACGCCGACGGTGGCCGCGATGCCGTCCTTCGTGTAGGTCGCGCGGATCAGGCGGGTGCAGCCGTTGTCGGTGAGGACCTTGCCGAGGGTGCCCTGGACGGCAGTGGCACAGCTCTTGGTGTCGGCCGTGGGTCCCTTCTTGTACACGTTCTCGCCCATGGTCAGCCGGGCGCCCGGGAAGAGCGTGTTCGCGCTGAGCGGGGCGGTGTCCTTCTGCGCGCTGGATATGAAGTCCTTGGGGTCCAGCGGGGGCGGGGCGCTGGTGGGCGCGAAGGAGGGGCCCGTGGCCGAGCCGCTCGGCAGTGCGGCGGTGGCGGGCAGCTGGGAGGCGGGCTGCTTCGAGGCGTTGTCGTCGCTGTCGGCGGACGTCACCGCCATGGCGACGGCCGCGCCCACGGCGACGGTGGCCAGCACGCCACCGCCGACGAACAGCAGTCGTCGCCGCTTGTTGCGGGTCTCGGACGCCTCGGCGAGCGCGGCCCAGTCCGGGGTCCGGCTGTCGCTCCCGCTGTTCCACGACTGCTGAGATTGTGGTTTCCAGGGATCCCACTGGGACTGCGAGCCCCGCTGCCCATGACTCATGGGGCGCATCTTAGACGGGGCCCGGGACGTGCGGGCGCCGCCCACGGACCCCCTCCGGGCACCTTCGGCGCAGGCCGGTACAAAGCGGAGCACGCCGCCGCCGAAGCGGGCCGGGCCACCGAAGAGCGGGGGAGTGGGGGTGGGCGGGCCTACACTGGGGCGGAACACGCTGGAGCGGTGCGGGCAACCCGTTTTGACCCCCGGAGGGCCGCACGGGTATCCTGCATGTTCGTTGTGTATTGGCTTGCTCATTCTCACGGGACGGGCCCTTACACCGGTCCACCGGGCCGATGACCAGCGACCAGCACGCGGTTTGCGTCACCGCGGTGCGGTCAGGGCTGTCGTGATCGTCTTCGGTGACCTTGTCAGGACCACTCACTGAAGAAGCGAAGGCTACGAACCGTGCGTACGTACAGCCCCAAGCCCGGCGACATCACGCGCCAGTGGCACGTCATTGACGCCCAGGACGTCGTCCTGGGCCGCCTGGCGTCCACCGCCGCCACCCTTCTGCGGGGCAAGCACAAGCCGATCTACGCGCCGCACGTCGACGCTGGTGACTTCGTCATCATCATCAACGCCGACAAGGTGCACCTCTCCGGCAACAAGCGGACCCAGAAGATGGCGTACCGCCACTCCGGCTACCCGGGTGGTCTGCGCTCCGTCCGTTACGACGAGCTGCTCGACAAGAACCCGGAGAAGGCCATCGAGAAGGCCGTCAAGGGCATGCTCCCCAAGAACTCCCTGGGCCGTCAGATGCTCTCGAAGCTGAAGGTCTACAAGGGTGACCAGCACCCGCACGGCGCCCAGCAGCCGGTGCCGTTCGAGATCACCCAGGTCGCGCAGTAAGTCCGGCCACCCCCTAAGACTGAAGAGAATCTGAGGAGAATCGTGGCCGAGACCACTGCCGAGCAGCCGCTCGAAGAGCTTGACATCGACAGCTACACCACCGAGTCCGAGGTTCCGGTGGAGGGTGAGTACACCTCCGAGTCCCTCGCCTCGCGCTTCGGTGAGCCCCAGCCCGCCGCCGGCCTGGGTCGCCGCAAGAACGCCATTGCCCGCGTCCGGATCGTTCCGGGCTCCGGCAAGTGGAAGATCAACGGCCGCACCCTCGAGGACTACTTCCCGAACAAGGTGCACCAGCAGGAAGTCAACGAGCCCTTCAAGGTGCTGGAGCTCGAGGGCCGTTACGACGTCATCGCCCGCATCGCCGGCGGCGGCGTCTCCGGCCAGGCCGGTGCCCTGCGTCTCGGTGTCGCCCGCGCCCTGAACGAGGCCGACGTCGACAACAACCGCGGCCCGCTCAAGAAGGCCGGTTTCCTCCGCCGCGACGACCGTGCGGTCGAGCGCAAGAAGGCCGGTCTGAAGAAGGCCCGCAAGGCGCCGCAGTACAGCAAGCGCTAATCAGCAGCTGCCTGCGGACAGGCCTACTCCGAACGCCCCGGCGGCACGCCACTGTGCCGTCGGGGCGTTCGTATATCGCAGGACTTGGGCGTATAACGGCACAAGGTGCTGACCGGCTGATGTGATCCGATGCCCGGCCCTTCAGGAACTGACGCTTCATCAGGAGGACAAGTGGGACGACTCTTCGGCACCGACGGCGTGCGTGGCGTCGCCAACGCGGACCTGACCGCCGAGATGGCGCTCGGCCTCTCCGTCGCCGCGGCGCACGTGCTGGCCGAGGCGGGCACTTTCGAGGGCCACCGTCCCAAGGCCGTGGTCGGCCGGGACCCGCGTGCCTCCGGGGAGTTCCTGGAGGCGGCCGTGGTCGCCGGGCTGGCGAGCGCGGGCGTGGACGTGCTGTGCGTCGGCGTGCTGCCGACGCCCGCCGTGGCGTATCTGACCGGCGCGCTCGGCGCCGACCTCGGCGTGATGCTCTCGGCGAGCCACAACGCGATGCCCGACAACGGCATCAAGTTCTTCGCCCGCGGCGGCCACAAACTCGCCGACGAGCTGGAGGACAGGATCGAGAAGGTCTACGAGGAGCACCGCACCGGCGCCCCCTGGGACCGTCCGACCGGCGGGGGCGTGGGCCGCGTCCGCGACTACGACGAGGGCTTCGACCAGTACGTCTCCCACCTCATCGGCGTCCTCCCCAACCGGCTCGACGGCCTGAAGATCGTCCTGGACGAGGCGCACGGCGCCGCCTCCCGGGTCTCGCCGGAGGCCTTCGCCCGGGCCGGTGCCGAGGTCGTCACCATCGGCGCGGAGCCCGACGGCCTGAACATCAACGACGGCTGCGGCTCCACGCACCTGGACCAGCTCAAGGCCGCCGTGGTCGAGCACGGCGCCCACCTGGGCATCGCGCACGACGGCGACGCCGACCGCTGCCTGGCCGTGGACCACACCGGCGAGGAGGTCGACGGCGACCAGATCCTGGCCGTGCTCGCGCTGGCGATGCGGGAGCGTTCCGCACTGCGCTCCGACACCGTCGTCGCGACCGTGATGTCGAACCTGGGCTTCAAGCTGGCCATGGAGCGCGAGGGCATCCACCTCGTGCAGACCGCCGTCGGCGACCGCTACGTCCTGGAGGAGATGAAGGACAAGGGGTACGCCCTCGGCGGCGAGCAGTCGGGCCACGTCATCGTCCTCGACCACGCCACCACCGGCGACGGCACGCTCACCGGCCTGTTGCTCGCGGCCCGCGTCGCCCAGACCGGCCGTGCGCTGCGCGACCTGGCCGCGGTCATGGAGCGACTGCCCCAGGTCCTGATCAACGTCCCCGACGTGGACAAGTCCCGTGTGAAGACCTCCGCGGACCTGGCCGCCGCGATCAGCGAGGCGGAGCGCGAGCTGGGCGAGACCGGCCGCGTCCTGCTGCGCCCCTCGGGCACCGAACCGCTGGTCCGCGTCATGGTCGAGGCCGCCGACATCGACCAGGCCCGCTCGGTGGCCGGCCGACTGGCCGACGCGGTGAAGTCGGCGCTCGGCTAGGGCGTGTTTCGAAAGTCCCTTCCCCAGCCTTCGGCCGGGAGGTGCCCCCAGGCCCGCGACGCCTGGCACGGCACCTCGCTGCGTTGTCGGGATCGTCCACGTACGCCCAGTAC
>NZ_JAVACL010000035.1:0-86186 GCF_032658145.1 Streptomyces sp. MK7 | reverse complement strand
GGTTAGGGCTGGTCAGGCTCCCGCAGGGCGGCCCGGCAGCCGAGATCCTCCCGGATGCCGGCTGCCAGGGGCTGGGAGCCCAGACCGTCGAACGCGTGGTGACCTCATCGCACCGCACGTTCAAGAAGAACACCCCGGACCGGTACGAGGAGATGCACGAGTGGCAACGCGAGGGGCACTCCTCGCGGCGCATCCGCGTCGAGCACGGCATCGCGTACCCGAAGAACTGGCGGGCACCGGCCCGCCACCTCGGCCGCCGCGACCACATCAGCGACACCGTGCAAGCCGCCGCCGCCCTGCTGTCCCACCAGCAGACCGCCGACCTGCCCCCGGCACGAACAATGTGAAACATCAAGCCCACCGAGGCCCACGACGCCTCACCGCCTGCCGTGCACGAGCTCGCAAAGGGCGTTGCACAAGGCTCTGAACTGGGCATCTCGCGTGTATGGCTGGGGTGTCAAGGGCTGAACGTGTGTGGGTGGAGACGTTTCTCGATGTCCACACCACCAACGAAATCCGCAACATAGTCAACAGACAGAGCTCAGCAGACGCTACGGCTCAGTCCTCCCTACCTTGTTGTTCGGGATGAGCGAGCCATTCGTAGGGTTGGCTCACCCAGGGGGTCCGGGTGTGGCTTTCAGTCCTCTGCCGTTCGTGGCTGCCTAGGATTCGCCGCCCGGCCCCCACGACGACTCGGCTGCTCATTAGGAATTGCGGCACTGATCGCTCTGTAGGGACTCGACAGCGAGGTCGTCCGTGGTACCTGTACGAACACGACCTGCGGAGAAGCGAGTGACAGCGATCTGGGCCGGTATCGACGCCGGGAAGACCCATCACCACTGCGTGGTAATCGACGACACCGGCAAGCGGCTGCTGTCCCGGCGGGTCGCCAACGAGGAGAGCGAACTGCTGATGCTCCTCGGCGACGTCCTGGACCTCGGCGAAGTGACGGCCTGGGGCATCGACCTGGCCGATGGCGGGGCCGGCCTTGCCATCGCGGTCCTGCTCAACCACGGCCAGCACCTGCTCTACATCCCCGGCCGGGCCGTCAACCGTGCCTCGGAGGGCTACCGGGGTGACGGCAAGACCGATGCCAAGGACGCCGCGGTCATCGCCGACCAGGCCCGCGTCCGGCGTGACCTGATGCCCCTGCGGCACGGCGACGAGCTGGTCACCGAGCTGAAGATCCTCACCGGCCGCCGGCGCGACCTCAGCGACGACCGCACGAGAGCCGTCAACCGGCTGCGCGGCCACCTGACCGGGATCTTCCCCGGCCTGGAGCGCGAGCTCGACCTCGGCAACGTCGGCCCGCTGGTGCTGCTGACGGGCTACCAGACACCAGCCGCCATCCGCCGCACGGGCGTCAGGCGGCTGGCCACCTGGCTGCGCAACCGCAAGTTCCGCGGCGCCGACCAGCTCGCCGCCGCAGCCGTCCAGGCCGCCGAGAACCAGCACACCGCTGTCCCCGGCGAGAAGATCACCGCCCAGGTCGTGCACTCCCTCGCGAAGGAGGTGATGGCCCTCAACGAGAAGATCGCCGAGACCGACAAGCTCATCGAGGGCCGGTTTCGCGAGCACCGGCACGCCGAAGTGATCGCCAGCATGCCCGGCATCGGGCCCCTGCTGGGCGCCGAGTTCCTCGCCGCCACGGGCGGCGACATGGACGCCTTCGACAGCGCCGACCGGCTCGCCGGATTCGCCGGCGTCGCTCCCGCCGCCCGCGACTCGGGAAAGATCAGCGGCAACCTGCACCGGCCCAAGCGCTACAGCCGACGCCTCCAACGCGTCTTCTACACCTCGGCGTTGATCAGCATCCGCTGCTGCGACGAGTCCCGGCGCTTCTACGACCGCAAGCGCGCCGAGGGCAAACGGCACGTCCAAGCCGTACTCGCGCTCGCCCGCCGACGGGTCAACGTCCTGTGGGCCCTCCTGCGTGACGGACGGTGCTACGACCCCATACCGCCCGTCACCCCGGCCGCTTGACAGCTCCATTAGGAATCCGGGTATTCGGAAAGTCCCGGCCACTCGTCCGGCCCACCTCCCTGCCACTCGATGAGGTCGCTCTCCTCGACCTCGATCCGATCGAGGTCGGCAAGTCGGAGAATCTCGATGACGTCATCCAGATGGGAGGCGATCCCCAGAATCACGTCACCCTCGGTAACCCGGCGGGAGCCGTCAAGCGCTGGGGTGTGCACCACGATGTGCGGAAACTGGGGCGATGCCTGCGTCATGACTAACCTCGCTGTTTCGGCTGGGTACGGCGGAAATACGAAAGTGCTTATCGGGTTGCGTCTCAAGGTCCATGTCAGCGCCGATGGTTCGGGAGTGGTCGGGCATGCCGGGACACGGTTGCTGGCGGATCCCGTGATGCCGCCGAGCTGACTCCTGCATACCCGGTCGTTCACGATCCTGATCGTGTATGAGACGGGCGACGCGTAGTTCTCGACCGACGCGGCGGATGCGGACCGGTCCGGGACAGAAGGGTGTACGCGAATACGACTGATCGACATCTTGGGTCTTGAGGTACCAGGGGTGGGTGTCATCGAACTCGGAAGGCCGGCTGAACGCGGAGCGTTCGGCCTCGGCCGCCACCTCGATGAACCGCTCCAGAAGCGCCAGCCGTTCCGCGCGCCGAGCCTCCGACAGGGCGTTCCGCTGCCGTTGCTGTTCAGCGCGTTCCGCTGACAGCTGAGTCCGACGCTGCACGAGGTAGGACAGCATGCCGCCGAGGACAACGCCGCCCAACGATATGAGTGACACCCAGACCTGACCTGACATGGTGGCCATCGTGCCATGTGGTCGATCTTTGGGACGATCACGCTGTGGCTGGTGTGACCGGGTGCTGCTCGTCGCGGCCTACTGGCGCACGAACGTGACGATGCGCCGGCTCGCCCCGCTGTTCGGCATCTCCAAGTCGGCGGCCGACCGGATCATCAACCATCTCGGCCCCGAGCTCGCGCTCCGGCCTCGCAAGCGGTTCGCGAAGGACGACGTGTTCATCGTGGACGGTCACCTTGGTGCCCACCCGCGACCACACGATCGCCGAGCAGTCGAAGAATGACCGGTATTCCACCGCCCACCAGGTCGTCATCGACGCCGACACCCGTCTGGTCGTCGTGGTCGGCCGCCCCCTGCCCGGCGACCGGCACGACTTCCGCGGCTGGGAGGAATCCGTGGTCAGGGACGCCGTCGGCAAGACGATGACCATCGTCGACGGCGGCTACCAGGGCACCGGACTCATCATCCCTCACCGCCGCACCAAAGGCGAGGAACTCCCGGCCCGGAAGGAGGAACACAGCCGCTCCCACAAGCGAGTTCGCACCCGTGTCGAGCACACCTTCGCTCGCATGAAGGGCTGGAAGGTCCTCCGCGACTGCCGCCTCAAAAGCGACGGCGTCCACCACGCCATGCCCGGCATCGCCCGCCTGCACAACCTCGCTCTCAACGGATGACCGAG
This sequence comes from Streptomyces sp. MK7, assembly GCF_032658145.1. Taxonomy (NCBI): domain Bacteria; kingdom Bacillati; phylum Actinomycetota; class Actinomycetes; order Kitasatosporales; family Streptomycetaceae; genus Streptomyces; species Streptomyces sp. MK7. The sequence goes on along the minus strand of NZ_JAVACL010000035.1, from coordinate 82,729 downwards.
CCGATCGAGCCCCGGCCTCCCGCATCCGCATCGAGCCCAAGATCACTTACGGGACAACCTTCAATCCCTCCTGGCCGAAGACATGTTCGTGCCCTGGCGCCGAGGGCCTCTGTTGTGGCGCCCTCAAGGCCCAAGAGACGCCTACCGCCCGCCCTTTACTCATGAGGGTTCTCGTACAGCGTCGATGCCACTGGCTGCGTCTGATCGTGAAACCTTACCGAAGAATGACGCATGGCCGTGGCTCGGTGAGAAGGCTCCGTTCGCCGACACTCATGTCGGTGCGGGGCCGAGCCGAGCCCCGCACCGACATGAGTGTCGGCGGCCAGGCTGTCGTCCCTCAGGATGAGGAAACTGATGAGAATAAAGCGCAGGATCGCCCGAGTCACTGGCGCGGCAGTCGCCGCCGCGGCCTCCGTGGCCGTGTCCATCGCCCCCGTGTCGGCGAGCCCGCAGAACCACTGGCCCGCCAGTGCCCCGGTGTTCGTGCAGACCGACGCGGTGGACGGCAACACGATCGTCGCCTACGACCGCACTGTCGAAGGCGCGCTGACGCAGCGGGGTGTGTACGCGACAGGCGGTCGGGGTGGCAAGCTCGACGGTGCCGTGGTGGACAACCTCGCGTCCCAGGGCTCGCTGACCTACGACCCGGCGCGCAATTTGCTGTACGCGGTTAACGCCGGCAGTGACACCATCACCGTTTTCGCCGTCCAGGCCGATCGCCTGGTACGCCGTCAGATCATCACCTCTGGCGGCAGGTTCCCGGTGAGCGTCGCCGTCCACGGCAACCTCGTCTATGTGCTCAACGCCCTCGACGGTGGCTCGGTGCAGGGTTATCTCAACGTCGCTGGGCATCTGGTGAAAGTACCGTCCTGGCACCGCGGTCTGGGACTCGACCCTGCGGCGGCACCGCAATTCACACACACTCCGGGGCAGGTTGGTTTCACCCCGGACGGGAGCAGGCTGATCGTTACCACCAAGGCCGGGGGTAACAGCTTCGAGGTTTTTGCGGTGGGACCGCTGGGCCTCGCCGCCAAGCCCGCGGTGACGGCCGCACCCGGCGCCGTGCCCTTCGGCTTCACTTTCGACCGGGCCGGGCGGCTCGTCGTCACCGAGGCCGGCCCGAATGCGGTGGCCACCTACCAGGTCGGCCGTGACAGCCGCCTCACCAAAGTCGACGAGACGGCCACGGGGCAGGCAGGGACCTGCTGGGTCGCCGTCGCTGGTGACCGTGTCTACGCGTCCAACGCCGGAAGCAGCACCCTGACCGGCCTGCGCGTGGGGAGTGACGGCTCGCTGTCCCCGCTCGCCACCGATCCGGCCGGGGCCGGCACGGTCGACGTGTCCGTCTCCGGAGACGGCAGGTTTCTGTACGCCCAGACGGGGGCGGCAGGAGGAGTCGACGCCTTCCGCGTGGACGCTGACGGTTCCCTGACCGGCATCGGCTCCGTAGTTGTGCCGGGCGCGGTCGGAGGCGAGGGCATCGTCGCTCTGTGACCGACGACGGGGAGGCCGCCGTCACGAGGAGGCGGCCCCCTGTGGTTGCCGTGCGCCGGCTGTACGGCTGGACACCCCAGCCGTACAGGCAGCTGACAGGGCCGCCCCGGAGGGAATTTCCTCCGGGACTTTCGCCGATGCGGGGCGCACAAGGAGGTACCGACATGCCTGCAGTGACCATCGAGAACCCGCTGGCGCTGTCCCGTGCGGTTCGGCTCCGGACAGACGTGCTGGCGCCGACTGGGTCGATGGCACAAGGCCGGCGTCTTCGAGAAGCTGCACCACATCCTGCTTGCCGAGCTGCACGCGGCCGACGCCCTGGACTGGGCCCGGTTTGTGTGGATGTCTCCCACATCCGAGCGAAAAAGGGGCGACGCCACCGGGCCGTCACTGGCCGACCGTGGGAAGACGGGCAGTAAACGCCACCTGATCTGCGACGGCAACGGCATCCCGTTCAAGGTCATCACCACCGCAGCCAACGTCAACGACGTCACCCAGACCCTGGCCTTGGTCGACGGCATCCCAACCGTGGCCGGCAAGCCGGGCCGTTCGCGCAGGCGCCCCCACGCTCTACTGGGCGACAAGGGCTATGACAGCAACCCCAACCGGCGCGAGTTACGGAGGCGGCGCCTCCTGCCAGTGATCTCCCGCAAGGGCGCCCCTAACATCAAGGGCCTGGGCAAGCTCCGCTACGTCGTCGAGCAGACCTTCTCGCTCTTGCACCACTTCAAGCGCCTGGCCGTCCGCTGGGAAAGACGCCTCGACCTGCACGACGCCCTCGTCTCACTTGCCTGCGGTCTCATCTCCTGGAGACGCCTCAAGAACAGGTAGCGTGATCATCCTTCGGCTCAGACGGGAGGGTGGAGCTGTTGCCAGAACATATGGTGCGGGCGAGTGAGCTCTTGACCGAGCACGAGGTCGAACTGCTTCGGCGGTCCCTCCTTGAATGGGGCGGGCCAGCTCGGTGCAGTGACCCCCTCGCCGTCGGCATGGGGTTCGCGGACGCTCAGGATCTGCTCGACCAGTGCCGCGCGCTGAATCTTGCACTCGGTGAAGATGCTCCGCTCGAGGCAGTGGACTGGGCGCGAACTCTCCTGGCAACAGAGATCGTCTTTGCCAGCGATCTTGCTGGCTCGGGCGTCGAATGGTCAACGACCACGGGGTTCACCGACGAGGCCACGATCAGGACGCTGCGGTCAATCCAGCGCAAGCTTGCCAGCACGGTGAGGCCCTACTACGGGCGACGTCCGATGCCTCCGCGTTGACTCGCCACCGACGGATGGATCGCCGGACCGCCGTGCAACCAAGATCGCGTTACGTGCTCTAAGGATGGTGAGCCAACGAGCTGCCCAGTCCGTCTATGGCGAATGACCCGTCGGTCCGAACGTCGAACAGCTACGACAGGTCCTTCTCGATCGCGGCGAGCTCCTTGTCGTGACCGCCTTCTGCGGGTTTGTGCCTGGGGTAGGCGCCGGCGCCGGGATGGACCTTATCGATGAGGTCGGCGTACTCGGGGTTGCGGTCGATGAACTCACCCACGACCGGGCAGATGACGGTGATCTTCTTCCCACTCTCGCGGATCTCGTCCAACACGCGGGAGACGAGCTCCGTGGCGACCCGATTCTTACGGTAGGCGGGGTCGACCCAGGCTGTGAGCAGCACAACGCGGCCGCCTACGAACCGGTAGGAGAGCTCGGCGATCGCTTCGGGACCGAGGGCGGCGATCCAGCGACCGTGCTCCGCATCGTTGAGTACGTCGATCTCCCAGCTGGACTCCACCTCGCTGGGACTTGTCTCGTCCAACGCAGCGATGAGCGCAGCGTTGTTTTCTTCACGGGCGGCTGCCTCGGCCTCGAGATTGACGGTCATTGTCAAACTTTCTGTCAGGGGAGCTAATAAGTGGGTTTGAGGCAAACAGGTGTGGTCTTTGGCTGCTTCTGGGTGTTTGGGGTCGATGATGTCAGCGTACTCCGGGTTGTTCTCCACAGCGGGGATCGACTACGTGCTGTGGGTGGTCACTCCGGAGAAGAACACGGCGGTGTTCGTCCGGCCTGACCGGTCGTACGGCCGGGGCCCGCATTACGGAGGTCGTACGGGCCCCGTCTCAGTCACCGCGCGAGCCAGTCCCGATAGGTGGTCCTGGCCATAGCGGCGTCGCTCTGGGCGATGAGAACGTCACCCGAGGCGGCGGCGTATATACCGGCGTCGTTGTCGGTGATGACGGTGCGCTGGTCGCCACGCGCGGCCAGGGTGATCCGGCCCAACTCGTCGAGCCTGAAGACCTCGGGGCCGGCGACGTTGCGGGTGCCTCGCAGTGGGGCGCCCACGCAGACCTCGGCCACGGTCCGGGCGACGTCGGCCGAGGCCATGGGCTGGATGCGCGTGGTGGGCAGGCGGACGGTCTTGTCGTCGGAGGTCCACGACATCACCGTGTCCATGAACTCGAAGAACTGCGTGGCGCGGACGATCGAGTACGGCACGAGACCGGCCTTGAGGGTGTCTTCCTGCAGCACTTTGGCGCGGTAGTACACCAGGTCAGGCACCAGATCGACGCCGACGATCGAGAGAACGACCGCATGGCCGACATCGGCGGACCTGGCGGCCTGCAGCAGGTGGTCCATCGTCGTCCGGAAGAACGCGGGCGAGGCCTCGTCAGAGGTCGGCGAGTCCGTCAGGTTGACGGCGACATCGGCACCCGCCAACGCCTCGGACAGGCCCTTCCCGCTCAACAGGTCCAGTCCGGTGGACCGGGAGTATGGCACCGCCTCGTGCCCGCCCATGTTCAGGATCTTCACCACCTGCGATCCGATGAGCCCGGTCCGCCGATAACAGCGATCTCCATGTGTTTGACCTTTTAGTCATGTCCGCCCACGACACCGCCGCGAACGTCGACGATCGCACCGGTCATGCAGCTTGCCATATCTGAAAGCAGAAACGACACCGTGTCTGCGATATCTTCCACGGTGTCGCATCGGCCCAGCGAATGTATACGGGCAAAACTATTCAAGGAGTCGTCGATATACTCTTCGGGGACCAGACGGAACTATGGAAGTGTATTCACCGATGTCGATGGGACCGTGTTAACCCGAATAGCATGTGGCGCGCTCAATCGAAAGTACTTTCGTCGACGAGTGCAGGCAGCGGGCATGTGGCATCTGCCGGCAGTGCGGCGCACCTTGTCAGTTCTCGATCCTGACCTGGCGTGCATCGAAGGCCACGTAGCCGCTGAAGTCGCGACCGACACGGCTCACCGCCGAGTCCTTGATGTTCGGGTAAGACCAGGCCCCGTCCCTGAGCGCCGTCTCGCCGACCACCACGTCGTGATATTGCGCCCTCCCCTTCCAGGGGCAGGTGTAGGGGGTTGGGCTGTTGCGGAGCGCGCCGGCCGCAACTGAGTCCGGCGGGAAGTAGACGTTTCCCTCGATACTGACTACCGCCTCACGTGCGGCCTCGGCCACGACCGTCTCCCCAACGACTGCCTTCATCAGGCTTTCCCCTTCATCGATCCCATTGCTTGAGCCACTTCCGCACTCGTGGCCGACCATGTTGACCCAGAGGCACCAATCCGGTGCGTGATGGCTCTCCAAGTCGCCATGACGGTTGAGACGGCGGGCTTCAGTCGGGCGTCCAGTCGGCGCAGTTCAGAGCCAGCCCGCACGTTCAGCCGAAGGATTAGCGTCGGGTGGGCTCTGCTTCTTACCCGTGTCCTCGGCCCGGTCGGCCGCCGTGCCCCACCGTGTTGCGCGCGGGCAAGTCGCCATGGAAGGCAGAACGCCTCGACGCCGCGCCCGCCGGCAAGGTCCGCAAGCAACGCCGCACGAACGCAGCCCGCAGGAAACCGGCACAGCGGGAAGCGGAAGCCGCCGAGCAGCGCGCCCGGCAACGGGAGGAAGAGCCCGACCAAGCCCAGGCAGAGTCGAGCGTGCCGAAGCAGCGCTGCGGGAGCTCGAGGAGCGCGCGACCGAGCTGGCTCGGCAACTTCGCGCCACGGTCGTACTGCGACGCCGCACGCGAAACGACCTCGGCAACGCACGCCAGCGGGCCGCACAGGCAGAACAGGCTGCGCAGCAAGCGCGCTACGCCGCTGCGACGGTGCGAGCCCGTGCCGAGCGTGCGGCGAGTCGCGGCAACTATCGTCGGAGCCGGTGAAGGAGTCCCCTTTGAACTCCTCGGTGTCCGCGGAAGGTCAGTAGTCACTTACCCTGTCGGCTCCTGGCGGCATCCGGAGGATTTCAGCCCAGGGCGGGATAGTCGCCGGCAGTGAGGTCGTCGATCAGGCTCGGCTGGGTGGGCTCCCAGCCGAACTGTTCCCGGGTCAGTGCGCTGGATGACGGCATGTCAAGGGCGAACACGCGGCCGATGACGCCGAAGCGCTCACGCGGCACCGACTCGACCGGCACCGCGAGAACACCGCCGATAGCCTCGGCCAGCGACCTCATGGTGTCGCCCTCGTCGGCTACCGCGTGCAGGACCGTGCCGGGAGCGGCGTCCTCGAGTGCGACGCGGAACAGCGCGGCGGCGTCGAGCCGGTTGACCGCCGGCCATCGCTGCGTGCCGTCGCCGACGTACGCTGACAGGCCCGTTTTCTGCGCGGCGGCGATGAGCACCGAGCAGAAGCCGTATTGCGACCCGCGCTGGTGCACGGAGCGCGGCAGCCGCACGACAGAGGACCGGATGCCCTGGGCGGCCAGGGTCAGTACAGCGTCGGATGTGCGGCCGCGGCCGCCGACCGGACCGTCGGTGGTGTTGGGGTCCTCCTCGGTGGAGGTGTGGCCTGGCATCATCGGCGTGAGGCCGGCATGTACGAATGGCTTGCCACTGTCTGCGAGTGCGGCCCCGAGGGTCTGCACGGCGCGTGCTTCCTCGTCGATGCCTTGTCCCAGGTTGTTCCAGTCGTTGCTGAAGGCCAGGTTGACGACACCATCGGCCTGCGCCGCGCCGGCGCGGAGGCTGTCAAGGTCGGTGAGGTCGCCACGGAGCGGCGTCCCGCCTGCGGCGGCTACGGCCGTAGCCGCCGCATCGGAACGCACAAGGCCGAGGACCTCGTGACCAGCGGCGATGAGTTCGGGAACGACAACTGAGCCGATGCTGCCGCTGGCGCCAGTGACGAACACGCGCATGGAAGGCTCCAGATGACTGCTGCGACGCTGCGCCGCAAAATGGCCAGGTGGGGGTCAGGCGTGGCGGTTGTAGGTGTGTGGATCCACGGGTTGCTTGGATTTGGGGAGCCCGCCGACCACGAGACGGTAGGAGTCGGTCACGAGTTCCTTCACCAGCTTTTCGTCGATGGTGTCTCCGCCTTCCATTGTGATCCAGTGTCTCTTGTTCATGTGGTAGCCGGGGGTGATGTCTGCGTACTGCTTACGCAGGGCAGTGGCGTCGTCCGGGTCGGCTTTCAGGATCACGACGGGGCGTCCCGGCATGTCGGTCATGAGCATGAAGACCTTGCCGCCCACCTTGTGGAGCTCCCAGTCGGGGCCGAAACGATGCTCCTGGTCGGTGCCGGGCAGTTCCGCGGTGTGGTCGCGCGCGATCTTCTGCAGTTCTTGGCCGTCCAAGGTGATCAGCTCCTCTGTCGGTTCGAGTGCCTGGCGTGTGTCGGTGCGGGTCCTTGCGCCGGTCGGTGGCCGATGGCTCTGGCGTAGATCGGGACCATGACCTGCCGGTCGGGCGGTGGCCGTCCGCTCCTTACGGGCGTACGCGGATGACTGTCTTCCCGTGGCGTCGCGTGGTCGGGTTGAGGGCCCCGATGGCATCGTCGAGGCTCGCGACGTCACCGATGTTGGTCCGCAGCCGTCCGTCCCGCACCCGCTGCACGATCTCACCGAGTCCGGCGCGATCGGCCTCGACGACGAAGTCGATGGCCAGGCCGTCAGTGGGCCGTGCTTCGACCGGGCCGACGATGGACACCAGTGTTCCTCCGGCCTTGATCAGGGCGGCGGACTGCTGTTGAACGTCGCCACCGATGACATCGAAGACCAGGTCGACACCGCCGACGTCTTTCAGCGTGTCGTTCTCGAGGTCGACGAACTCGTGTGAGCCGAAGTCGAGGGCCTTCTCACGGTCGGCGGCGCGTCCGGTGCCGATGACGTAAGCGCCGGCTTCACGTGCGATTTGGGTCACCATCGTGCCGACTGCTCCGGCTGCGCCATGGGCGAGGACGGTCTGGCCGGCCTGGAGGCGGCCGTGCTGGAACAGCCCCTGCCACGCGGTCAGACCCGAGATCGGCAGGGACGCGCCTACCGTGAAGTCGACGTCGCCGGGCAGCGGTGCGAGGTTGCGTGCTTCGATCGCCACGTACTCCGCGAGGGTGCCGTCGCGGTGCCAGTCGGCGAGGCCGAACACCCGCTGCCCGACCGACAGCCCCGTCGTACCGTAGCCGAGCGCGGTGACCACTCCGGCCAGCTCGTGGCCGGGGATCGACGGTGTCTTGTCGTGGCCGGCGCGATCGGCCCAGGTCGACGGCCACTCCATCTCTGTGGGAACGAAGCCCGATGCATGGATCTGAACGATGACGTCGTTGATCGCTGCGCGCGGCTCGGGCCGCTCCGTCAGCGTCATTCCGGCTGTTCCCGCGGCCTGGTCGGTGACCACAATGGCTTTCATCGAAATGCTTCTTCCTCGTCTGTGTTGCTGGTTTTGTTTTCCAGGTGGGTTTTTATATGAAGGTGAACAGCTGGTCGGCGTCGAACCGCGAGATCGGGGTGGTGTACACCCTCTCGGGGTCGGGGTAGCCGAGGGCCAGCAGCACCGTGGTGCTGTGTCCGGTCTCGCGGATCTTGAATGCCTTGTCGACACTGGTCGGGTCGAACCCCTCCAGCGGCGTGGCCTCGACGCCGAGCTCGGCGGCCGCCATCATGGTCAGGCCCACCGCCATGTAGGTCTGCTTCTCCATCCAGTGGTTGAGGTCCTTGTAGCCGTAGTTGCGCAGGTTGAGGAAGTCTCGGGTCATGGATTCCCACCGCTCCTGCTTTGCCGGGTCGGGGAACCGGCCGTCGGCCTTCTCCTTCGAGAACACCGCCTCGAGGTGGCTGTCAGGCACATCTGCCCGGGTGGTGAGGATGATGGTGTGCGACGCGTTCAGGATCTTTTCGGCGTTGTCCCGGAATCGTTCGCCCAGGTTGTCGGCGAGCCGCTCCTTGCCTTCGGGCGTGGCAAGGACGTAGAAGTGGTTGGGCTGTACGTTCACCGACGACGGCGTGGAGCGCAGAAACCTCAGCAGCTGCTGAAGGGTCTCCTCCGGAATGGTCTTGCTGGGGTCGAAATACCTGGTGAGGTGCTTGTTCATGAGCTTGTCGAGATTCACGTCGATCTGCCTTCTTCTTGCGATGAGTAGGTGAGGAGCGGTAGTTCGCAGCGTTTGTGCTAGTTCGTGCCGCGGGCAAGTAGTTCGCTGATGCGCTCGAAGCTGATTCCTGTCGTCGCGGTGGTGAGGTCACCCGCGACGAGAGCCGTGATGGCCTGCTGGAGTGCCTCCATTGCGTGGGTGTAGAGCGCTGGACCCACGCTGATGCGCTTGACCCCGGCCTTCTGCAGTTCAGCGACGGTCAGCACCTTGTCCGCCGGCGAGATCAGGACGTTGACCGGTGTCGGCGCGACGGCGGTGACGATCGCGACGAGTGCGTCGAGGTCGGGTGGGTAAGGGGCGTAGAGCACATCCGCGCCGGCCTCGGCGAAGGCGGTCAGACGCCGGATGGTGTCGTCGAGATCGGGCCGCCCTTGGATGAAGTTGTCGGTGCGGCCGGTGACGACGATGCGTCCCTTGGCCGCCTCGACGGCGCTGCGTATGCGGTTGACTGCCTCGTCGAAGTCGCGGATCGGTTGATCGGGATTGCCCGAGGTGTCTTCGATCCCGATACCGGCCAGGCCGGACTCGACGGCGGCTTCCACGGTCGCAGCGACGTCTTCGGGCGTGTCGCCGTAGCCGTCCTCGAAGTCTCCGTTGACGGGCAGCCCCGTGAGTCGGCCGAGCAGCCGCGCATGCTCGAGGTGCTCGTCACAGGTGACTTGGTGACGCCCGTCGGACCGGCCGAGTGTGGTGGCGAGCGCCGCCGATGACGTCGCGAGCGCCTCGAAACCGGCATCGGCCAGCATCAGCGCCGAGAGGCCGTCCCAGGCGTTCGGCATGACGAGGCCGCCGTCGCGGGCGTGCAGTGCCATGAATTGTTCATAGAGTTCGGAGCCCGGCATGCCGAACCTTTCCCGAGTGATCGTTTTGGGGTGGTGGGCGGTTTGCCGGCTGTGTGCGCGGCCTCGACCGGGGGTCCCGGCGGTCAGCCGGGCGTACCGGCCGAGATGACGGCAGGGATGTCGATGTCGGTCTGGTTGAGGTTGTTGATGAAGTTGGTCAGCAGGACCTGCACCGCCACCGTGACGATCGCCAGGGTCTGCGGGTCGCTGTATCCGACGCCTCGCGCAGTCGCGAGGCCGGCGTCGCTCACCTGGCCGCGGCTCTCCACCACCTGCTGAGCGAAACGAGCGACCGCGGCGCGCTTGGGATCGATCGAGCTCCCAGCCCGGGCCAAGTCGATGTCATGGCTCGACATGCCACCGAGTTCGGACGATACGTATGTGTGCATCGCCAGGCAGTAATCGCAACCGTTGGCCTGCGACACGGCGAGCGCGATGGTGTGCCGCGTCTTCGCGTCCAGAACCCGGCTCAAGGTGCCCTGCAGTGTCATGACGGCGTCAGAGAACGGTCGGGTTCGAGAGTCGCGAACATGTTCGGGACGAAGCCGAGCTGTGCGCCGATGTCGCCGAGGATGCCCTTCGCCCCGTCGGGGACGTCGTCAGGAGAGGGAACGTTCAGTGGCGACATGGCAAATCAACCTCCGGTGAGTTGAACGGTGAGCGTCGAGCCCGGGTCGGTTCTTACTGCTTCAGGGGCGCAGTCCCGTTGTGACTGAGAACACTGCGACATTTGTGGGCTGTCTGCCCCACTTCTTAAGGTCAACACCGCTCGGGTCTGGGCCGTCAAGCCCAATCTGGGTTATCGTTAAGCATGACCACCACTACGGCAGCTCCGACCCCTCACAAGCTCACATCGAAGGGGCAGGCAACGCGTGCCCGCATCCTGGAGCACGCTGCGGAACTCATCTACACAAAGGGAGTCCACGCGACGAACAACGAGCAGCTCCGCCGCGCCGCCGGCGTCAGCGGATCGCAGCTCAACCACTACTTCCCGACCAAGGAGAGTCTCGTCCTGGCCGTGATCGCCTGGCGGGCCGAGCGCATCCTGACGTTCCACCGCGACGAGCGATTCACCGGCTTCGACAACCTCGACGCGCTCCGGGCGTGGGCGGATTTCTACGTCGGCTACGAGCGCGCTTACCAGGAAGGCTGCACCCTCGGCTCCCTGGCGAGCGAGATCATCAAGACGGACCTCGACGTTCACGACGAGCTCGCGAGTGTGTTCGACCAGTGGAGGGTGATCTTCCGCGATGGAATCGAGCGCATGCAGCAACTCGGCCGCATCAGCGCCGAGGCAGATCCCACGCAACTGGCCAATCTGCTCCTTGCTGCCTTCCAGGGCGGCATGCTCCTCGCCCAGGTCGCGCGGGACATCGCTCCACTGAAAGACGCGTTGCGGGCAGCCATCGACTACCTGCAGACCTTCGCGACGCCTCCCGACGCCGGCGAACTCCAAGCTCGGTAGCCGCTTACTGACTTCGGCAACGCACGCCGGCGGGCCGTCCAGGCAGAACACACTGCGGAGCAAGCACGCCACGTCGATGAGGTGGAGCGAGCCCGTGCCGAGCGTGCGGCGAGTTGCGGCATCCATCGTCAGAGCCGGTGGCCGCGTAGCCGGGCCAGGCCCGATACCGCCGCAGCGCCGCAGCTCGGGCGTCACCGCCGGCGGAATGCTCCTTGTAATGGGGGGGCAGCTGTGCGTGGCGCGCCGTTTGTGCTGTTCGTGGGCTGGTGGTGCTCGGTGCTACTGCGGGAGATCTGGCATGCCCCGTGGCCCCTGGAGTGGTGCGATCAGCTTCGGGCTCGTGACCGTGCCGATCCAGGCCCGGTCCGCCACGGAAGATCACTCGGTGCGCTTCCATCAGTACCACCTGGCCGACCAGGGCCGGATCCGCTATCGGAAGGACTGCGAGCTGGAGGGCCGCGAGGTCGGCGAGCCGGAGATCGGCAAGGGCTACGAGTGACCAAGGACCTCGTCATCCCGATCACGGATGAGGAGCTGCGCCAGCTGCCGCTGCCGACGGCGAAGGCGATCGAGATCGAGATCGAGACCTTCGTGCCGATGGAGTCCATCGACCCGATCCGTATCGGCGAGGGCTACAACCTGGCCCCGAGTGAGCGGGTGGCGGCCAAGCCGTACAGGCCGCTGGTCCCGCTACGGCGGTCGGCTCGTCAAGGTCCCCGCCCCGAATACCTCCCAGCGATGCTCCGCCTGCGGATTCACCGTCCCCGGCAGCCGAGAGAGTCAAGAACTGTTCGTATGCAAGAATCCTGACTGCGACTGGACGGCGAACGCCGACTGGAACGCAGCCCGGAACATCTTGCACCTGTATCGGATCGGCCACGTCATCGTGGAGGTCCCGGCCGCCGGAAGGCGCGGTCGCAGGGCGGGTAAAACCGTCAAGCCTGTCGCCGAAAGGTAGACGGGAATCCCCTTCCTGAGCTTGCGAAGGGAGGGGAGAACTTCAATCTGTCCGCTTCCGCAGGCTGGGCATCTTCACCACGGACAGGGGATTCGACATGCAGTTCAGCCACAACAGTCAAAGCCGAGCGCGACGATGGCACTTACTGCTCGTCCTCCTGCTGGCAGTTGCTCTCGACCTTTCCACGACCGCAGGGACCGCCTCCGCGGCCTCGTTGCCCGTGTACCTCACCCAAGAGGCGAGCTACGGGACAGACGTCGTCACCAATGGTTGGGAGCGAGTGGAGCGTTACCGCGACACCACCTCGGGATTCCACGCCGAGGGCTTTCCCGCGGACGGCCGCGGCGACCAGGACGGGAAGCGCGTCACGTACTTCGGTGGTATCTCCCGGCCGTCGTCGGACGGCTTTCTGCTCTACTCGGCACCCGGCTGGGACAGCGGCTCTCGACCCACCCCGGTCCTTCTCGTCCACGGTGCGAACGACACCGCCGACCGAGCGTGGGCCAATCCTGGCGAGGCGGGCGGCTATGGCTGCGGCGCCGCAACCTGCCCGTCCATGGGGCTGATGCAGTACCTGGCCACGCGCGGCTACCGCGTCTTCGCCGTCGGCTTCGCGCACAAGCAGGGTGACAACCTCATGCAGGCGCAGATCGTCGGTGACGCGATCTCCGTCATCAAGGCGAAGCTCGGCGTCAGCACCGTCGACCTGGTCGGTTGGAGCAAGGGTGAGATGTCGGCGCGGGCGTACGTGTCCTCGGTGAAACCCAGTTGGGGGCGCTCGTACGCCGGTGATGTGCGCAAGTTGGTGACCGTCGGCGGCCCCAACGGTGGCTACGACTACCCCTACGCGCACGGCTGGGCGCACGACTTCTCGATCTGGCCCGAGTGCGGCGGCAGGGTCAATGCCCCCTCCCCGCACTCGCACATGACGTGCTACGGGCAGTACACAGCGCACCCGGAGTTCTCCATGACGCCCTCCGGCGGCTACGACAACTACCCGGGCCAGCGCCAAATGCTGTCCCGTTGGGACGGGGTGTACGGTGTCGGCGGCGCGCAGGACTGGTACACGACGTACTACGGCGGGCAGGGCTTCTACACCGCCGGCAGTGGCATCCAAGCCGCGATCGACGCGGGCTCGCTCATCAAGCCGTTGCACGACGCTGGAGTTCCGGCCTCGGTGACCACCTACCTCCTGGCCGGTGGATCACCGGATGTCCTCGGCATCTTCAACGAGAACCGGGGCCCCAGCGACGGCGTCGTCTTCGTCGCCAGCGCCCTCGACACCACCGGCATCCCCACCGTCGGAGGCCAGGCCACCATCACGGGCGCCAACCATCTCGAACTGGGCTGGAACTCCGCGGCCGACACCCAGATCGCCGCTTGGCTGTCCTGACGACGACCCCGACCGCGTGAGTGGACACTGGGCGCCCGCCGCTTTACAGAGCCACATGTGACGAGACGAGACGGAGAACACATGCCTGAGCACAGAATCCGCACCCGCCGTGTGCCTACGGAGCGGCTGGCCGTGCAGATCACCGACGTCCGAGACAAGGGGGAGCCGGTCGTCTTCCTGCACGGCAACGTCTCCTCCTCCGCCTTCTGGCACACCACGCTCACCCGGCTTCCGGACCGTTATCGCCCCGTCGCGCCGGATCTGAGGGGCTTCGGAGGCACCGACCCGCTGCCGATCGACGCCACACGCGGCCTGCGCGACCATGTCGACGACGTCGCGGCCCTGCTGCGCGCTCTCGGCATCGAGCGTGCCCATCTGGTCGGGTGGTCCATGGGCGGTGGCGTGGCCATGCAGTTCCTGCGTGACCACCCGGCCGCAGTGCGGTCCATGACCCTGATCAATCCGGTCTCCCCGTACGGATACGGCGGCACCCACGGCGTGGAGGGAACCCTCAACTCCCCGGATGGTGCGGGTTCGGGCGGGGGCACGGCCAATCGTGAGTTCGTGGCCAGGATTGCCGAAGGTGATCGCAGCGAGGACTCTGCGGTCTCACCGCGCAGTGTCCTGGCGAACTGCTACGGCAAGGCGCCGTGGCGGCCCGAGCGCGAGGTCGCGTACGTCGAGGCGATGCTCACCACGCGGACCGGCGATGACCATTACCCAGGCGACAGCGTGCCCTCGTCCGCATGGCCCGGCGTCGCGCCCGGCAAGCGCGGGGTTCTCAACTCCATGTCCCCGGTGCACTTCCGCATCGACGATGTGCATGTGGTCGAGCCGAAACCGCCGGTGCTGTGGTTCCGGGGCGAGGACGACGTCATCGTCTCGGACACCTCGATGTTCGACCTGGCACACCTGGGTGCCATCGGCGCGGTTCGGGACTGGGACGGAACCCCGGCCCAGCCGATGGTGGCGCAGACCAGACATGTCCTGAACCGTTATGCGCAGGAGGGCGGTTCGGTACGCGAGGTCGCCGTCCCCGGGGCCGGGCACGCGGTCCACTTGGAGCGTCCCGACGAGTTCATCGCGGAGCTCCTGGACGTCATGGTGGCGTGAGAGTGGTGCTGCTGGTGACGACCGGAGCCTCGGCCGGCACCCGCCGCTGTCAGCGCTCGTCGTAGGCTGCGGCCTCCATGGTCTCGGTCACGGCACACGATCGCGGGCCGGCAGCCGACTCACATAGCCGAGGCGGACCGGCTCCGTGCCCGCGGTCCTCGCCGCGCGGTTGCGGAGGTGGTCGGCTCTGTCCAGGAGGGCGCGGACGTGGGGGAGGAGCGCCGCACGGCCGGTGTGAGGGAGACGGGCGGCGTTCCCGGTCGAACAGGCACACCCCGAGGTCGCGCTCCAGCGCGTCGATCCGCTGGGACAGGGACGGGCCGGCGATCAGGAGGCGTCCGGCTGCCCGCCCGAAGTTCAGCTCCTCGGCGACCGCCAGGAAGTACGCAACTGGCGCAGTTCCACTCCACTCATACCGCGCGGGTGAGAGGCCCGGCCCGCCAGGACCGAAGGGGCTGCCGGCGTCAATGCCCGCGCGTCACTCCCCGTCCGGCACCCGGACCAGATGCACGGCCGTACTGGCCCAGTCTCCGGACGGCAGGTCGAGGTGCAGGCCGTACTCCGTGAGCACCGTGGAGTAGTGGATCGCGCCGGTTTCGGTGTCGCGGTAGCGGGCGCCCGCCGGCAGGTCGCGCAGGCGGACGGGGAGCAGAGGTGTGCCGTGGCGCGGGCTGCGCCGGTAGGCGAGCAGCAGCAGTTCATCGGTGTCTTCGGCAAGGTACTGCACCGCTGTGGGTCCGTCACCCAGTGGCTCGCCGAGCCGGTACTGACGGCCCTGCTGGACGAGGTGGCGCACCTTCTTGTACGCCGTCACCAGCGCGGCTCCCTCGGCGAGTTCCTCCTCGGACCAGTGGGTGAGGTCGCCTCCCAGACCCAGCAGGCCGGCCATGGCGACATGAAAGCGGAAGCGCAGCGGAACCGAGTGGCCGGTGAGCTGGTTGGGCACGTCGGTCACCCACGCGGACATCACACGCGCCGGGTAGACCTGGCTGAAGCCGTGCTGGATCACCAGGCGGTCCACTGCGTCGGTGTTGTCGGACACCCACGCCTGGTCGGTCCGCGAGAGGATCCCCAGGTCCACCCGGCCTCCGCCGCCGCTGCAGGTCTCGATGCGCAGGTGCGGGTGGTCGGCGCGGAGCCGGTCGACGACGTCGTAGAGGTTGGCCACGTACCGTGTCCACAACCGGTCGTTGCCGTCGCTCTCTTCGGGCCAGCCGGCCTCGCCGAACGCGCGGTTCATGTCCCATTTGAGGAAGTCGATACCGTGGTCGGCGACGAGCCGGGTCAGCCAGTGGTGTGCCCAGTCGGCGACGTCCCGGCGGGCGAAGTTGAGTACGAGCTGGTTGCGCATCTCGGTGCGCTCGCGGCCCGGCACGTGCAGCACCCAGTCCGGGTGCGTGCGGTACAGGTCGCTGTCGGGATTGACCATCTCGGGTTCGACCCAGATGCCGAACCGCATGCCGAGTGCGTGCACCGCCTGTGCCAGCGGGCCGAGGCCGTTCGGGAACCGGTCGGGCCCCGGGGACCAGTCGCCCAGGCCCGCCCGGTCGCTGCGGCGGGCCCCGAACCAGCCGTCGTCCACGACGTACAGCTCCACCCCGAGCAGCGCGGCGCGCTCGGCCAGGGCCTTCTGGCCGGCCTCGTCGACGTCGAAGCCGGTGGCCTCCCAGGAGTTGTACAGGATGGGGGCCGACTCCCCGGCGTGCGGCAGGACATGGGCCCGGGTGTACGCGTGCCAGGCGCGGCTCGCGGCCCCGAAGCCGCCGTCGCTGTAGAGGCCAGCGAAGACCGGGGTGGTGAATTCCTCCCCAGGAGCGAGTGGCACGCACGTCCCGTCGTGGCCGACCCCGCCGGTGACGCCGGTGCGTCCGTCTGGAGTGGCCTGCGTGGTCAGGCGCCAGCTTCCGCTCCAGGCGAGGACGGCGCTCCACACGGGGCCGTGGTCCTCGGTGGCCGTCCCGCTGTCGAGCATGACCCAGGGGTTGGCATGGTGACTGGTGATGCCGCGCCGGCTGGTCAGCACGATCTCACCGAACGGCAGGGGATCCCGGCGCAGTTGGCTCTCGGCCGACCACTGGCCCGTGACGTGACTCAGCCGGTAGCCGGCCAGGGGCGGCAGCGTCCATGCGGCCGAGTCGGCCCGAGGCAGCTCCAGGTGCTCGTGACCGGCGTTGTGCAGCACGGTCCAGCGCTCGATCACGTCGGTGTCCTCGCGGACCCGGTAGTGCAGGGCGACCCACAAGGGATAGAGCCGGTCACGGAACTCCAGGACGAGTTCCGCGCTGCCGGGCACGTCCGTCAGGACGCGGTGATCCGCGGGCTGCCATTCGAAACCGCGTGAGCCGTCGGGACGACGCACCTGCAGCGACGGCGGCCCGTAGCGGGTGCCGCCGTCGACCGGCAGTTCCTCGCCCACCGGTGGGCGGCCCTCGAAACTGCTGGGCAGGTTCCCCGCCGGGACGACCAGCGCGTCCGCCTCCGCCGTGGTCAGCCGTGGCCCCCACGCGACATGGCAGGGCGCGCCACTGTCGTCGATCCGCAGCGCGTAGGACGTGTGCGAGGTGGTCAGCAGCCAGACCCCGGTGTCCGGGGAGCGGGAGATGAGCGGCATGGGACCTCACGATCAGAGGGTCAGCGAATGCACAGGAGAGCCAAGCGGGTCTCTTGATCAGGTGTCAACCCCCGTCGGAGAGCGACGTTTTGAAGGCATGACGTGCAGGTGCCAGAGTTTTTGGCAAGTTCTGTTTCTTTCATTGACAGCGGAAATTATGGGTCGTAGGTTCCCGGCCATGCCGTCGACCTCCCGTGTCGAGGCGTTCCCGGCGAACACGCCGGCCGCCTCACAGATCTTCACCACCGTCCTGTCCCACGGCCCCCTCACCAGGCTGGAGGTGGCACGGCGGGCCGGCCTGTCCCCAGCCGCCGTGACGAAGGCCGTCCGGCCGCTGATCGAGGCCGGGTACCTGGTGGAGGACGCCAATGAGGAGGCGCGTCCCGCGCTCGGGCGGCCGGCGAACCTTGTCCGTGTCGACGGCGGGCGAGCCCTGTTCATCGGTCTGAAGGTGACCGGCGACGAGATCATCGGGGTGCTCGCCGACCTGTGCTGCCGTATCCGCGTCGCCCGGCGCGTCCCGCTGCGCGGACGGGAGCCTGGGCCGGTACTGGACGTGGCCGCGGAGCTGGTGGGGGAGCTGCTCACCGAGGCCGACGGCTTCGGCGTGCGGGTCCTCGGACTCGGCATCGCCGTCTCCGGCGACGTGGACCGGGCCGAGGGCACTGTGCGTTACTCGCCCTTCCTGGAGTGGCGCGACGTTCCACTGGCCGAACTCGCCGCCATGACGTGCGGGTTGCCCGTCACCGTGGACAACGACGTACGCGCCCTCACCGTTGCCGAGCAGTGGTTCGGCGACGGCGTGGGACTGTCCGACTTCGCCGTCGTCACGGTCGGCGCCGGCATCGGCTGCGGTCTCGTGGTGCACGGCCGGGTCGTAGCCGGCGCGCACGGCGTCGCCGGTGAGATCGGCCATGTCACGGTCGACCCGGCCGGCCCTCCCTGCCACTGCGGCAACCGTGGCTGCGTGGAGGCGATCGCTGCGGACTCCGCGATCGTCGCCCAGGTCCGCGAGGTGACCGGTATCGACGTCGCCGACACCGCCGCGGCCGTCGACCTAGCCCACCGGGGCGACGCGGGCGCCCGCGCGGTCTACGCGAAGGCCGGGGCGGCGATCGGCAGAGGCATCGCCACGGTGGCCAACCTGCTGGGCCCCGAGCGCGTGATCATCTCCGGCGAGGGCCTGGCCGCCTACGACCTGTTCGCCGAGCAGATCCGCGACGCGTTCACCGCGGCGGCCTTCGGCTCCGCCGCCCGATGCGAGGTCCACACCCGCCCGCTGCCCTTCGAGGAGTGGGCGCGCGGCGCCGCCGCCACCGCCATCCAGTCCTTCATCACCTCAGACCTGAACTGACACGCACGAGGAGCGAGAATGACGCAGCAGAGCCGCACACCCCTGGCTGCGCGTGGTCCCGGCCGCCGCAGAGTCGTCGGCAGCGTGCTCGCGATCGGCGGGGCCGCCCTGGCCGCGCCGGCCCTCACCGCCTGCGGAGGGGGCGCCGGGTCCGACCCCAAGACGGTCACCTTCGGCTCCAACGGCGCCGACGCCACGCCCAAGTCCGCCTACGCGGCGGTGACCCAGGCGTTCACCAAGGACTCCGGCCTGAAGGTCAAGACGAACACCGTCGATCACGACACCTTCCAGAAGTCCATCACCAGCTACCTCCAGGGCACCCCGGACGACGTCTTCACCTGGTTCGCCGGCTACCGCATGCAGTACTTCGCCAAGAAGCGGCTGTGCTCCCCGATCGACGACGTCTGGGAGAAGATCGGCGGCAACTTCAGCGAGGCGACCAAGCAACTGTCCCGCGGCGAGGACGGCAAGTACTACTTCGTGCCGCTGTACAACTACCCGTGGGCGGTGTTCTACCGCAAGAGCCTCTTCCAGGAGCGGGGCTACCGGATCCCGCAGAAGTGGGACGAGTTCGTCGCCCTGGCACGGCGGATGAAGCGGGACGGACTGTCTCCCATCGCCTCCGGCTACGGCGGCGGCGACAGCTGGTCCGTCCTCGGCGCCTTCGACTACCTGAACCTGCGCGCCAACGGCTATGACTTCCATACGCAGCTGATGCGCGGTCAGGTCTCCTGGACGGACAGGCGTACTGCCCGCATCCTCGACCTCTGGCGCGAGCTGACCCCCTACTACCAGAGCGGCGCCGGCGGCCGCTCCTGGCAGGACGCGGCGCAGTCCCTGATCGACAAGAAGTCCGGCATGGCCGTCATCGGTCTCTTCGTCGGCCAGCAGATCACCGATGAGAAGATACGCGCCGACATCGACTTCTTCCCCTTCCCCGAGATCGACGCCACCCACGGTCAGGACGCCGTCGAGGCGCCCACCGACGGTTTCATGCTCAGCCGCAGGCCCAAGAACGAGGACGGCGCGAAGAAGTTCCTCGAGTTCCTGGGCAGCGCCCGGGCCGAGCAGCAGTACATGGGCGTCGATCCGAGCAACCTCGCCGTCAACGAGCAGGCGAGCACGTCCTCGTACAACGCTCTGCAGAAGAAGTCCGCCGAACTCATCGCGTCTGCCAAGCACATCAGCCAGTTCGCGGACCGCGACAGCGACCCCGGCTTCGTCTCCACCGTCGTCCTGCCCGGACTGACCCAGTGGCTCGGCCACCCGGACGACGGCGCCGACACACTGAAGAAGATCGAATCGCAGCGCGCGCGATTCTTCACGGCCTGACCCGGACCGGAAAGGCCCTCACCGTGTCCCCTCCACCCACCGCGCCCCACCGGCCCGGCCGCCTGAGCACAGGTGACCGCCTGTTCCTGGCGGCCCTCATCGGCATTCCGGTCCTCGCGCTGCTGGTCTTCGTGTGGCTGCCCGCACTCGCCTCCGTGGGCCTGTCCTTCACCACCTGGGACGGCATCGACCTCACAGACATCCACTGGACCGGGTTCGACAACTACCACCAGATCTTCACCAACTACCCGCCGTTCTGGCCGGCGGTGCGGCACAACGTCGTCTGGTTGCTGTTCACGGCACTGCTGCCCACCCCGTTCGGCATCTTC
Organism: Streptomyces sp. MK7; assembly: GCF_032658145.1. Lineage (NCBI taxonomy): Bacteria > Bacillati > Actinomycetota > Actinomycetes > Kitasatosporales > Streptomycetaceae > Streptomyces > Streptomyces sp. MK7. The sequence goes on along the minus strand of NZ_JAVACL010000035.1, from coordinate 62,490 downwards.
CTTGCCTACCAGCTCGACAAGAAGATCCGCTTCACCAGGATCTACCAGACCGCGATCTTCCTGCCCATGGTGCTCTCCCTGGCGGTCGTCGGATTCATCTGGGAGATCATCTACAACCCGGACACCGGACTGCTGAACAGCGTGCTCGGGGCAGCCGGCACCCCCCACCACATCGACTGGCTCGGAAACCCCGACCTCAACCTGTGGGCCGTCCTGATCGCCTCCGCCTGGCGGCACACCGGCTACATCATGATCCTCTACCTGGCCGGCCTGAAGAGCTTCGACCCGGCCCTGAAGGAGGCGGCCTCGCTCGACGGGGCCAACGGCCGCCAGACCTTCCTCCGCGTCATCTTCCCGGCACTGAAACCGGTCAACGTCATCATCCTGGTGGTGACGGTGATGGAGTCCCTGCGCGCCTTCGACATCGTCTACGTCCTCGGCGGCGGCGTCGGCAGCAAACCGGGCATGGAACTGCTGTCCCTGCTGATCACGGACAACATCATCGGCGAGTCCAGCCACATCGGCTACGGATCCGCGCTCGCCGTCGTCCTCCTCCTGGTCTCCCTCGCCGCGATCGGCACGTTCCTCGTCCAGACCTTCCGCAAGGAGGACCAGTGACCACGACCGCGGTGCGGCCGCCCACCGGGACGCCGTCGGCACGCCGGTCCGTACGTGACGGCCCCGCACGTCCGAGGCGCGGCACCGGCCGCCACATCCTGCTCGCCGGCGTCTCCCTGCTGTGGCTGATCCCGCTCCTGTGGGCCGTCTACACCTCCTTGAGGTCGTACGGGGACACCGCGAAGAACGGCTACTTCTCCTGGCCGCGCGGCATCAGCCTGGAGAACTACTCCGACGCCTGGACGCAGTCCGGCATGCCGCACTTCTTCCTCAACTCCCTCCTCATCGCCATTCCCTCCGTGCTGGGCACCCTGCTGTTCTCCGCGGCGGTAGCCTTCTTCGTCTCCCGCTTCGACTTCCGTTTCAACATCGCGCTGCTGATGCTGTTCACCGCGGGCAACCTGCTGCCCGCGCAGGTCCTCATCACCCCGCTGTACCGGCTGTACCTGCTGACCCCGCTCCCGGAGTGGATGAGCGACTCGCTGCTGCTGTACAACTCCGCCTGGGGCATCATTGTCGTCCATATCGCCTACCAGTGCGGCTTTTGCACCTTCGTCCTCAGCAACTACATGAAGACGATCCCCAAGGAGATCTCGGAGGCCGCGGTCGTCGACGGTGCCCAGGTGTGGCGCCAGTTCTTCCAGATCATCCTGCCGCTGTGCCGCCCGGCCTTCGCCGCCCTGGCGACGCTGGAGTCGATCTGGATCTACAACGACTTCTTCTGGCCGCTCACCCTCATCGAGACGGGTGACAAGCGCCCCATCACCTCCGCGCTGGCCAACCTCCAGGGCCAGTACTTCACCAACCCCAACCTGATCGCGGCCGGCGCCCTCATGACCGCGATCCCCACCCTGCTGGTGTACTTCGCGCTCCAGCGCCAGTTCATCAGCGGCCTCACCATCGGCTCGGGCAAGGGCTGAGCCCCCTCGTTCGCCCCCACCGAAACCATCCCAGGAGGTCCGACCCATGCGGTCATCCTCGTACTCCGTCATGCCCGCACGCGCCCTGAGAGCCCTGGTGGTCCTGGCCCTCGCCGCGGGCACGGCCGCCGCCGCCCCCGCGGTCCGTGCCCAGACCGCCACCCCGGCCCAGGCCCAGGACTCCACGCAGAGCACCGCCGTCGCCGCCAAGCCGTACATGGGCTGGTCGAGCTGGAGCATGCAGTCCTCGAAATACCCAGGCCTGAACCCGGACGGCGACTACAGCTACCTCACAGAGGCCAACGTCCTCAAGCAGACCGACGCACTCGCCGCCAAACTGAAGAAGTACGGCTACGAGTACATCAACATCGACGCGGGCTGGTGGCGCGACAAGACCTGGAGGCCCGAGTTCGACTCGTACGCACGACAGCAGGCCGACCCCGCCCGCTTCCCCCGCGGCATGAAAGCGGTCGCCGACGACGTCCACGCCAAGGGCCTCAAGGCCGGCATCTACCTGCCCGTCGGCCTGGAGAAGGAGGCGTACGGCGACGGCAGGACGCCGATCTGGAACGCCGACGGCTGCACCACCGCCGACATCGTCTACGGCGACCTGCGCACCACCAACGGATGGGACAGCTCCTACAAGCTCGACTTCTCCAAGCCCTGCACACAGAAGTACGTGGACTCCCAGGCCCAGCTGCTGGCCGGCTGGGGCTACGACTTCCTCAAGCTCGACGGCGTCGGCCCCGGCTCCGGCAAGAGCGGCGACCAGTACGACAACGTTGCCGACGTCGCCGCCTGGCGCAAGGCCATAGCGGCCACCGGCCGTCCCATCCACCTCGAGGTCTCCTGGTCCCTTGACTACGGGCATGTCGCCGACTGGAAGAAGTACTCCAACGGCTGGCGCATCGACACCGACGTCGAGTGCTACTGCAACACTCTCGTCAGCTGGGAGAACTCCGTCGACGACCGCTTCGACGACGCCCCCGCATGGACCCGGCACGCCGGCCCCGGCGGCTGGAACGACCTCGACTCCCTCGACATCGGCAACGGCGAGATGGATGGCCTGACCAAGGCCGAGCGGCAGACCTACGCCACCCTCTGGGCCATCGCCAAGTCCCCGCTGTACACCGGCGACGACCTCACCAAGCTGGACTCCTACGGCCTGTCCCTGCTCACCAACACCGAGGTCATCGCCGTCAACCAGGGCGGCACCCCACCCGCCGCGCCCGTCACCGCAGCCGACCCGCAGCAGGTGTGGGCCGCGATGAACCCCGACGGCACCTACACCGTCGCCCTGTTCAACCTCGCCGACAAGCCCGCCTCGGTGACCGCGCACTGGTCCACCCTCGGCTTCACCGGCAAGGCCAAGCTCCGCGACCTGTGGAACCACGAGAACCTCGGCACCTACACCGACAAGGTCACCCAGGCCCTCCCCGCCCACGGATCCCGCCTCTTCAGGGTCACCCCCGACGGCCGACCCCTCACCTGGTCCGGCATCGAGGCCGAGGCCACCACAAACACCCTCTCGGGCAACGCCTCCGTCGCCGACTGCCCGGCCTGCTCCGGCGGCAAGAAGGTCGGCAACCTCTACCAGGGCGGCAGACTGACCATCGACGACGTCCACGTCGACAAGGCCGGCACCTACCAGATCAAGGTCGCCTACGTCAGCGGTGACGCCCGATCGGCCAACGTCTCGGCCAACGGTGGGGGCGCCGTCAGCCACAAGTTCCCCTCCACCGGCGACTGGGCGACCGTCAACACCGTCCATGTCCCCGTGACCCTCAAGGCCGGTGCCAACACCATCACCTTCGACAGCGGTTCCGGCTACGCGCCGGACATCGACCGGATCGACGTACCGAAGTCCTCCTGACATCCGCGGGGGCCGGCCCGAGGGCCGGGCCCCCGCTCAGACTTCTGGAGCCGAGCCATGAACCCCCAACCGACCGACCCCAGCAGAAGAACCGTGCTGTCGCTCGCCGCGACGGCCGGCCTGACCACGGCGCTGGGCGGCCTGCCCGAGTTCACCGCCTCCGCCGCGCCCCGGCGCCCCACCGCCTCACCCCTGCCCACCTCCCCACGCGACCAGCTCTGGTGGCAGGCGCCCGGCGACGAGCACTCCCTGATCGAGCAGGGGCTGCCCGTCGGCAACGGCCGCCTCGGCGCCCTCGCGAGCAACGACCCCGGCCGCGAGCTGCTGCTGATCACCGACGCCACGATGTGGACCGGCGGCCTCAACGACACCCTCGACGCCGACGGCCAGTTCCCCTACGGGCGCGCCGACTTCGGGTCCTTCACCCTGCTCGCCCGGCTCGCGGTGGACATACCCGAGCACGACCTGTCCGCCGTCAACGGCTACCGCCGCACCCTCGACCTCGCCCAGGGCCTGGTCACCAGCACCTACGTCCACTCCGGCGTCACCTACCGGCGCGAGATCTTCGCCAGCCGCCCCGACGACGCGATCGTCCTGCACTTCACCCAGAGCGGCGGTGGCCGCTACACCGGCACCGTCACCCTGGAGGGCACGCACGGCGAGAAGCCCACGAGCGCCGAGTCCTTCGGAGCCGTCCTCCCCAACGGCCTGCGCTACGGTGCGGCGATCAAGGCCTACGGCAGCGGCGGCCGGGTCCGTGTCAACGGCCCGCACATCGAGTTCACCGGCTGCACCGACCTCACGGTGGTCCTCAGCGGCGGAACGAACTACACGACCGACGCCGGCACCCACTACCGCGATCCCTCCCTCGACCCCGAGGGGCTCGCCCGCCACAAGGCGGCCGCCGCCGCGCGGCACTCCGCCGACGTGCTGCTGCCCACTCACGTCGCCGACTACCGGCGCCTGTACGAGCAGCTCGGTCTCACGCTCGGCACGTCCACCGACGCGCAGCGCTCGCTGGACACCTGGGAGCGCCTGCGGGCACGGGCCCGCGACGGCGTACCCGACCCGGAACTCGAAGCGGCCTACCTCCAGTACGGCCGCTACCTGATGATCTCCGGCTCACGCGGCAGCCTTCCCCTCGGTCTGCAGGGCCTGTGGCTGGACGGCAACGACCCGGACTGGATGGGCGACTACCACACCGACATCAACATCCAGATGAACTACTGGATGGCCGACCGGACGGGCCTGTCCGGATGCTTCGACGCCTTCACCGACTACTGCCTCGCCCAGCTGCCCTCCTGGACCGACCTGACCCACCGCCTGTTCAACGACCCGCGCAACCGCTACCGCAACTCCACCGGCAGGGTCGCGGGCTGGACGGTCGCGATCTCCACCAACCCCTGGGGCGGAGGCGGCTGGTGGTGGCACCCCGCCGGCAACGCCTGGCTGAGCAACAGCCTGTACGAGCACTACGAGTACACCCAGTCGCGTCAGTATCTGGCCAGGATCTACCCGCTGCTGAAGGGCGCCTGCGAGTTCTGGGAAGCCAGGCTGCTGCCCACCACCCTGCCGGGCACCTCACGCGAGGTACTCATCGCCGACAGCGACTGGTCGCCCGAACACGGCCCGCTGGACGCCAAGGGCATCACCTACGCCCAGGAACAGGTATGGGCGCTCTTCGGCAACTACGCGGACGCCGCAGCCGTGTTGCTGAGGGACGCCGACTACGCGCAGACCATCGCCGGTCTGCGCGACAAGCTGTACCTGCCGCAGGTGAGCCCCAAGTCGGGTTGGCTGGAGGAGTGGATGTCGCCGGACAACCTCGGCGAGACCACCCACCGCCACCTGTCCCCGCTCGCCGGCCTCTTTCCCGGCGACCGCATCCGCCCGGACGGCTCCACCCCGAAGGACATCGTCGACGGCGCCACCGCGTTGCTCACCGCCCGCGGAACGGAGAGCTTCGGCTGGGCGAACGCATGGCGGGCCCTGTGCTGGGCCCGGCTGAAGAACGCCGACAAGGCGTACCAGCTGGTCACCAACAACCTCCGCCCCTCCACCGACGGCAGCAACGGCACCGCCTTCAACCTCTTCGACATCTACCAGGTCGAGCAGGGTCGCGGGATCTTCCAGATCGACGCCAACCTCGGCACACCGGCGGCGATGATCGAGATGCTGGTGTACTCCCGCCCCGGGCATATCCAGCTCCTCCCGGCGCTGCCCGACGCCTGGGCCGCGTCCGGCTCCCTCGACGGCGTGCCGGTGCGCGGCGGGTTCGTCATGGACCTGCGATGGCGGAAGGGCACACCGACGGAGGTACGGCTGCGCAGCGTCGGCGGCCGTGCCACCACTGTGGTGTTCGGCGGGGTGTCGCGGACGGTGAGGCTGGCGCCGGGCGAGTCGGTCACGCTGAAGGGGTTCACCCGATGAGGCCCCGCCGGAGCCGGGTGCCCTTCCTGGTCGCTCTTGCGGTCGCCGCCCTGTCCGTACCGGCCGCCCCCGCGACGGCCCGGACCGCACCCACCGGGAACGAGGTCATCACCTGGGGAGCCAGTGCCGACCGCTTGGGGGAGGGCGTGCCGGACCGCGGATACCGGCTCGTGGTCCACACCAGCGTCGGTGGCGGCGACCTGCGCATCCGGCTCTCCAACGCCTTCGGGGACCGGCCCGTGACGTTCGACAGCGTCTACGCGGGCGTCCAGGCGGCCGGCGCCGAGCTGGTGCGCGGCACCAACCGGAGGCTGACCTTCGGCGGAGCGCGATCCGCCACCGTGCCGGCCGGTGCGACTGTCTCCAGCGACCCGCTGCCGGGCCGGGTGCCCGCCGAGACCAACCTGGTGATCAGCGTGCACAGTCCCGACGCGGCGGGTCCGGCCACCGGGCACGGCATGGCCATGCAGACGTCGTACACGTCCCAGGGCGACCACACCGCGCAGGAGAGCGCGGAGAACTGGGGCAGCACCATCGGCTCCTGGTTCTACCTGGACGCGGTGACCATCCGGGCATCCTTCGGCACAGGAGCCGTGGTGGCGCTCGGCGACTCCATCACCGACGGCTGGCAGTCCAGCACGGACCTCAACCGCCGCTGGCCGGACTACCTCGCCCGCCGGCTGCAGAAGTCCGGCACCACGACGGTGAAGGGGGTGGCCAACGAGGGCATCTCCGGCAACAAGGTGCTGGCGGACGGTGCCGGCCAGAGCGCACTGAACCGGCTCGACCGGGACGTGCTGTCCCACCCCGGCGTGCGCACGGTGTTCGTCTTCGAGGGTGTCAACGACATCAAGGCCCACACCGGCGTGACCTCCCAGGACATGATCGCCGGGTACCGGAAGATCATCGAACGCGCCCACGCGGCCGGAAAGTGCGTCGTGGGTGCCACCGTCGGGCCCTTCAAGGGCTGGTCGGAATGGGACCCGGCGGCGGAGGCCCTGCGCCAGGAGGTGAACGCGTTCGTCAGGGACAGCGGAGCCTTCGACGCGGTCACCGACTTCGACCGCGTGCTGCGCAGCCCGTACGACCACGAACGCATCCTGCCGTTCTTCGACAACGGCGACCACCTGCACCCCAACGACAAGGGCATGCAGGCCATGGCCGACGCCGTGGACCTCACAGGCGTCGACTGCGCATCCGGGCCCAGCTGAGCCGCCCGGCCCGGCCCCGCCATGCCATGCCATGCCAGACGGTCCCGTAACCCCGCGTCCTGCGCGGGCTACGGGCAGCGTCGCAGGAGAGGCCGGAGGATGGGGACCACCCCGTTGATGCGGGTGCGGATTGCCGGGACTTCCGTGGTCGCCCCGGAGCGGGGTCTGTCAGCCGACAGTGGATCTTCAAGCAGGAAGTGACACCTGATGACAGACATGACCGTGTCGGCCGAGGCCGCGGAGGACGTGCAGTCGACGGGGCTGATTCGGTGCTGCTGGCGGTGTCTGAGCCGGCCACCAACGCGTTGTGACATGCCGGCGGGTGACTGGGTTCGGACAAGGGCTGGGGTGGCTGGAACCACCGCCGCCACCGATGGCGCGGGACGGATTCTGCCACCTCCGCGGCCGGCCCCGCCGCATCGTCACCATCATCCGCGAATGCCGCCGTGCCGTCCAGGCTCTTCTTGCGGAAGGCCGCCCACTGCGCGACATCAGCTCCGACCTGGACCTCGACTCCTACACGGTCCGCGCCGTCACGCGCGGACCGTGAACGTCGACGAGCCGCTGGTCATTCAATCAGCGCTGACGGTGGCCGACGGGCTTTGCCGACTCAGACGGCCGCCCCGCTGCGCTCCCACAGACGGACCAGCCCGCTTACTGCCCCGTCGATGTCGAGGGCGCACTCGTACAGCTCCTGCCGTGGCCTGGCCCAGGGATCCGCGATGTCGTCCTCGGCCGGCGGGACCGGTGAGGCGACCCCCCGGCGGGCGGCCGCGGCCGCGACCACGGCGGCGAAACCGCCGGCGGCTCCCGGTCCCTCCCCGTCGGCGAGCCGTAGGAACTCCTTCAGCGTGAAACAGCGTCGCATGGCCGACGGCGCGAGCCGCACGGCCGCCTCCCGGTGCTCGCGTGCGAGCCCGAGGACCAGCGAAGCGCCTGCCACGAGCTGCGCCGTGAGGGGGCGCGAGGTGAAGCCGGAGCCGTCCCCGCCAAGCTCCTCCAACACCGCCCTGGTGGCCTCCTCCATACGGGAGCGGTGCCATGCCTCCGTACCGGCGCTCTCCGGTACCAAGGCCGAATCGAGTGGAAGCCTCGCCGCCAGTAGCCGCTCAGCGAGCACGGAGCGGTGCACATTGCCCGTGCAGACGAACAGGATCCGGCTCACTTCTCGCCTGTCCCACGGGCCCCGGGCGTGGCCGCCTTTTCCTCGGGCGCCGACGCGCGCGGCGCGGGCAGCTCCCCGTACTGGCCGTAGCCGTATACGCCGTAGCGGCCGTAGCGGCTGCCCTTGGGAACCGGAGCCATGCTCAACACGGTGCCAAGGACACGGACGCCCACCCGCCCCAGCGAGTCCGCGGCGGTGCGCACCTGGTCGCGACTGGTCTTCGCGGCCCGTACGACGAGCAGCGTCCCCTGGGCGAGCGAGGCGAGCCCGATGGTGTCGGCGACCGGCAGCAACGGTGCGGTGTCCACAATCACGACCTCGTACGTGTCCGCCAGGTCCCGCAGCACCTCCTTCATGCGTGCGGAGGCGAGCAGCTCCGTCGGATTCGGCGGTACGGCACCGCTGGCGAGCACCGAGAGGCCGCCCGCGACCTGCTGCATCACGTCCTCGATACGAGCCTGCCCGATGAGCACCGTGGTCAGACCCGCGTCCTTGACGAGGCCGAAGGTCGCCGCCACGCACGGGCGGCGCAGGTCGCCGTCCACCAGACAGGTGGAAACACCGGCCTCGGCGAGCGAGAGGGCGAGGTTGACCGCGGTGTTGGTCTTGCCCTCATTGGGCACCGAGCTGGTCACCACGATGATCCGCGGCGGGTCGTCGACCTGCGAGAACTGCAGGTTCGTGCGCAGCTTGCGGAAGGCCTCGGCGCGCTTGGAGTGTGCGTCGGTGCCGACCAGCGGCCGCCTGGGGGCGTTTTTGTCGTAAGGAATGGTGCCGAGGGTGGGCAGCGCGGTGTACTCGCCGAGCGTCTCGCTCGCCTTGAAGGTGGTGTCGAGCGTCTCGCGCAGAACGACCACGCCGGCTCCGAGCAGCAGGCCGCCGAAAGCGCCCGCTGCCAGGTTCAGCAGCGGACGGGGCGAGACCGGATCGGTGGGGGCGACGGCCTCCTGGGTGACGCCCAGGGAGACCGGTGAGACGGGCGTGTCGCCGCTCGTACGGCTCTTCTTGGACCGCTTGGCGTCAGCCGGTCGCTTGGGCGTCTCCAGCCGCTCGACGACCGAACTGAACTGCTGGGCAACGGCGTTGGCGATGCGCGCAGCGCGTTTGGGCGCGGTGTCGCGGACGGTGATGTCGATGAGCACGGTGTTGAGCGGGGCCGCGGCGGTGATCTGGGATGCGAGCTGCTCCGGTGTGATGCGCAGGCCCAGCTGCTTCACCACGGGCGCAGTTACCTGACGACTCGTCACTACTTCTGCGTACGACTGCACTCGTGCCTGAGAGAAGCTCTGACCCTGGGCCAGCTGGGCGGAGTCTTCCCCGGTGTGGGTGGCGACGAAGAGCTGCGTCCTCGCCTCGTAGGCGGGGGTGCTCAAGCTCGTCACGGCAAGCGCCGCCCCGACCGCGAGAACCAGGCAGACCGCGACGGTCGGCCAGCGTCTGGCAAGAGCCTTCAGGAATCCGTGGAGGTCCAAGCTGTATCCCTCATAGAACCGAGAGAACCATCCAAAACGGGATGTTCTGTTCCCTGTGTACGCGGTCGACCATAGGGGCTCACACGCTTCGGCCGGGGTAGCCACCCTCGTGGCGGGCCGTCGAACGACACCGGCGGCGCACCCCACCCCGCCTCGCGCGGAGGTGGTCGCAACGGGGTGTCAGGGCGCGGACGCTGCACCATCCGGTGGCTTCTGGCCGCAGCCACGCCCACCGATGCCAGAATGTCGCATTTATTCCAGTTATGTAGGTATTCCATGTACTTGGATCTTGATGGCGGGCCACGTTACAGCTGACCGGTACTGGAGCCGAGGAGAGTGAAGAAGATGAGGACATCGACTAGACGACGGGGTGCCCTGGCATCGGCAGCATCAGCTGCCGTGCTCATGGCCGTACCGCTCATGGGGGCTCAGACCGCCTACGCGCAGTCTGAGTGCACGGCGTACCCCGCCAGCGTGTGTCTCACTGTCAGCCCGGTCACGGTGACCGCCGGAGGCACGCTGACCTTCAGCGCGTCAGGCTTCGAAAACGGGCAGACGGTCACCGCTGTGGTGGCATCGCGCGAGATCGTCCTGGGCCGGTTCACCGCCGACGCGACGGGAACCCTGACAGAGAAGACCGTGACCATCCCCTCACGCATCACGGCGGGGTACCACACCTTCAAACTGATCGCCCGCAACCCGAGTCGGGAGCTCACCGCCCGCATCAAGGTGCTGCGTGACGAGGACGGTGATTCTCACCACCACGGACACAGCGGTGGGGGCCACGGACACTACGCGTCCGACTCCCATGGCGGATCGGGCGAGCAGGGCAGCCACCACCAGCAGCCCCCGTCCCTTGCGCAGACCGGCAGTGAGAAGGCCATGGCACTGGTCGGCGCTGCCGGGGCACTGGTCGTAATGGGCGCCGGCACGGTGGTGGCCGCGCGCCGTCGCCGCAGTTCATGACGGAGCAAGACATCCACACGCAGGTACGACGGCATCCCTGCCCCGGCCGGGATGCCGTCCGTGTTCCCCGGCCCGGCCGCTTTCGTGATCGAGCACCAGGCCGCCGCCTCATGCTCAGATGCGCCCTGCTGGTCACCGCAGCGCTTCCGCTGGTCGGCGCCGTCTGGATCGCTGTCACCGCACTGCTCGCCCGCTCGGAACTGATCGCGGCCCAGCGGGACCTCGACACCCTGCGGCAGTCGGGGACGTCCGCGTCGGTGACCGCCTCCCCCTCAGGCGTGGCGACCGCATCCGCCCTGGACTGGCTGGTACGTTCCGCAGCCGCCCACGCGGCTCGCGCGCACCGCCTCACCACCGGCCCGGCCTGGTACTCCGCCGCCATGCTGCCCCTTCTCGGCGACCCGGCTCGAACAGTGCGCGGCGCCGCGTACGCGGTGGACCGACTGACCGGCACGGTGCTGACCTCGCTGGTTCAGGCCATGCCGCAGCCGGCACCGGACGGCCGTGGCAACGGGATGGCCCAGGCCCTGGAGGCGTTGCAGAAGCACGCACCACAGATCGAACGGGCCGCACGCACCGCGACCCAGGTACGGGCCGACGTGCACGCCCTGCCCAAGTCGACCTGGCTGCCGGCGGCCGACCGGGCCCGTGCCGGCCTCCAACAACAACTCGACCGTCTCGACCCGGTGATGACCGACGCCTCGGTGGCGGCCCGCATCCTGCCGCCCATGCTCGGCACACAGGGAGAACGACGTTATTTCCTGGCCTTCCAGAACTTCGCCGAAGCGCGAGGCACCGGAGGCCTGCCGGGAGCCTTCGCCGTCCTGCGGGCCGACCACGGCCGCCTGTCCTTCGAGCGGTTCGGCAACGACACCGAGATGGCGAGGATGAAGGCGAACGTCGACCTGGGAGCCGACTTCGACGCCCTTTACCAGAGCAGCGACCCCACCCATGTATGGGTCAATTCCAACATCAGCCCGCACTTCCCCTACGCAGCCCGCATCTGGGCCGCGGCGTGGCGCGAGCACACCGGTGAGAAGGTGGACGGAGCGATCGCCGTCGACCCGGTCACACTGAGCCGCTTCCTGAGGGTCACCGGCCCGGCGCGCATGACCGACGGCACCGAGCTCACCGCCGACAACGTCGTGAACCTCACCGAGCAGGCCAGCTACGCACGCTACAAGGACGTCACCCGACGCAAGGCGTTCTTCGTCGACGCGGCCCGTGCCGCCGCCGGGCCGCTGATCGCCGCGGCCCACGACAGCCACCAACTGCCGGCGCTGCTCGTCGCCGTGAACGACGCCCAGCGGGCGGGACGGCTGAAGATCTGGAGCGCCCACGCGAACGAACAACGCCTGCTGGAATCCCGCCCCTACTCGGGCACGCTCCCGGACACACCCGGCCCCTTCGCCGGGCTGGTGGTGAACAACGCGGCCGGCTCCAAGCTGGACTACTACCTCGACCGGAGCATGGTCTGGGAAGCGGGCGAATGCCGCCCGGGCGGCGGCCGCGCGGTCACGGTGACCGTGACCCTGACCAACCGGGCCCCGGCCTCCGGCCTACCCGATTACGTCACGCTACGGGAGGATCACCCGGCCTACCCAACCCGCCCCGGAGACAACCGACTCTTGGTGTCGTACTACGCAGGCGTCGGCGCCGACCTAACCGGCGCAACCGTGGACGGGCGCCCGGCGATGCTCGCGCCCGGTGTCGAACGCGGCCATCCCGTGTACACGGTGGACATGGAGCTTCCCGCCGGCTCCCACCGCACCCTGGTCCTGCACCTCCTGGAACCCCACGCCACCGGCACCCCCATCCTGCTCCGGCAGCCGCTTGCGACACCGCTGCGGGCCACGCTGAAGCCCGGGCGTGCCTGCGGTGTCTGAGCCGGCGGGGCGGGCGGGCCGTCGTGCTCCTGAGTGCGCCGGTGCCCCGGCCGGACGCGGTCCCTGCGGATGTGCGGTACCGCGTCCGGCCGGGGCGGCGACTGTGTCACGTCGTGACGAGTTCCGCCGGTCAGCGAGACGGCCGGGTCAGTGACGTCCCAGTGGGCGGAAGATCCATCCGGCCCGGCGGACCGAGTAGCGGCAGACCCGGACAGCAACCATGCCACAGCGGTCGACCCGCGGTGTGGAAACGATGCCCGTCTCGAAGGAGTCCGCGGGCAGCGGCATCAACAAAGCGGCTTCGTGGGCAAAGTCCTGGCCGATGGTGCGGATCCGCATCCCGGTCCGGCGATTCTCCTCGGCCAGTTCGAACTCGGCCAAAGCGGCGTTGAGTTCGTCGAGCGAGTCGACTCGCGCGACGGGGGTGAGGTAGTGCGGCGGAAATGGCCGACCTGCCCCTCCACCCCTCCCTTCTCATGGGACCCGCGCCGTCCCGGCTCGCAGGAGAACGGGGTCGAGCCGTAGTGGCGCTGGAAGTCCGCCCACCGCGGATGTTCCCCCCGTTTCCGCGACTGGCCTTTGTGGATCACCCGCGACACCGCAGGGGACAAGTTGTCGTAGCGGATCTGCCCGCCCGGGATCCCGCCCAGCGTCCGAAACGCGTGCACGTGCCCGTCCAGGAACGCCTCCTGCCCGCAGGAGACCGTGATGCGGTGCACCGCCTTGCCCGAGTAGGCGAGCCGGGAGGCGAACACGTAACACTTGGTGCGTTCGCAGATCAGGTCCAGCCACACCTCGCCGAAGTCGACCTCCGCGTCCATGCCCGGTCGGTTGTGCCGAATCACGCCGGGTCAGGATCCGCTTGACGGTGTGTCGCTGCTTCGGCGGCGCCCGCAGGTCGTCCAGCAGCCACTCGTCGATCGTCTTCTTGAACTGCTCCAGCCGCGGCGAGGACCGCACAGGTGTCTTCCACGGCCGAGGTACCGGTGAAACCAGTGCCTCACGGACCAACCGGCGTGCACCCGGTACTTACGGGCGAGCGCCCGAACCGACAGCCCCTCGTGCCACGAATCCCGCCGGGTCCGCAAGAACAGTTCTTCCTTGGACAACTCCACCCGGCATAGCCCCCTCGCGGTGGCCTACCGCGACGGTCCCACCCCACTCGGCCGAGTGGGGTGGGACGAAACCGGAACAACCCCCGAACGCTCCCGTAGGCCCCTGCGGGCGGGGCCGACTCAGGCCGGAAAACGGGGCGAGTTCAAAGCGTCAAAGCCAGCCGGTCGCGTTCGTAGCGGCGTATGACCCGGCCCGTGGCCAGGTCCAGGTGCGTGAGCCGGGCCAGGCCGAATCGGGTCAGCACGCGGTGCACCGTAGCCGGGTTCAGGCGCCGCAGGCCCGCGATGCGGGCTGGTCCCCTGCGGCGCAGGATGCGGACCTTGATGATCCGGCGTTCGGTGCGGGTCGGGGTTCGGCTGGGCTCGCCGGTAGCGGTTGGCCCAGCGCTGGGCCGTGGTCGGCGAGACCTGGAAACGCTCCGCGGCACGTCTGAGGGGCCAGTTGTCCTCGGGCCACGCATCGGGCCAGGCGCAGGCGGCCAGTCTCGGTGAGGGGTGCATTACGGTGGAGCACGAGGGCCTTTCTGGCTGGTGTAGACGTCGCAATCCACACCGAACCCGGAAGGCCCTCACCCGTTCAAGATCCCACAGCCGAGACCTGCCTCACCTGTCCACAACCTCCCGAGACAGAACAGCTAGCCCGGGCCGTCGACTCAGTAGGCACCGTCACCTCGCAGCACCGCAGGCAGCGTGCGGAAGAGGATCGCCAGGTCCAGCTTGGGGGACCAGGTGTCAACGTACTGCAGGTCCAGGCGCAGGGCCTCCTTCCAGGGCAGGCTGGACCTGCCGCTGATCTGCCACAGTCCGGTCAGTCCTGGCCGCACCTGCAGGCGATGGCGTGCCACCCCGGTGAACGCCGAGTCCTCGACCGGCAGCGGCCGGGGACCGACCAGGGACATCTGCCCCTTCAGCACATTCACCAACTGCGGCAGTTCGTCCAGGGAATAGCGGCGCAACCAGCGCCCGGCCGGAGTCACACGCGGATCGTCACGGACCTTGAACAGGTGCCCGTCCGACTCGTTGTGAGCCGCCATGGCTTTCCGCATCCTCTCGGCCCCGACTCGCATGGTACGCAGTTTGAGGACCTCGAACTCCTGCCCGCGCCACCCCGTCCGCCGTTGGCGGAAGAGAAGGGGGCCTGGCGTGTCGACCTTCACGGCAACAGCGGCCGCCAGGAGCAGCGGAGCCAGTAGCAGGAGCAGAACGGCAGCTCCCACCAGGTCGATGGTGCGCTTGATCGCTCGGTCCGTCCACGGTGAGTGCCGCCGCAATGCAGCCCCGTGGAGAGCCGCCTCTACAGCGGATACCGCCATCTCGTGCCTCCTTTGGGTTGAACAGGTGAAATGTCCCTGTCTACAGGCATGTCAGAAGGACTCAATGCCTCAATCACTTCATGACTGACTAATAGATAGATACACGACATATGCCAGATTTAGCGAAGCAAACACTGCAACTTGCCCCCGTCCGGCTTTGGACGGCGTGGCCGAAAGGACCTGCATGCGTGCGGTAGTGACGGGTGGAGCCGGGTTCATCGGTTCCCATTTGTGCGAACGGCTGCTCCGTGAGGGCCACGACGTCGTCTGCGTGGACAACTACGTGACGTCCAGCCCCCGCAACGTCGAACACCTCAGGGACGACCGGCACTTCCGACTCGACGAACGGGACGTCACCGAGGGCCTGGAAGTACCCGGCCCCGTGGACATCGTGTTCCACCTGGCATCACCGGCCTCGCCCGTGGACTACCTGAGGCTGCCCCTGGAGACGCTCGGTGTGGGCTCGGCCGGCACCTGGCACGCCCTGGACCTGGCCGCCGCGAAGGGTGCCCGGTTTCTGCTGGCCTCCACCTCCGAGTCCTACGGCGACCCGCAGGTTCATCCGCAGCCGGAGAGCTACTGGGGCAATGTCAATCCCGTCGGGCCCCGCTCGGTGTACGACGAGGCCAAGCGTTTCGGTGAGGCCCTGACCGTGGCCTACCGCAGACACCGCGGTGTCGACGCCAAGATCGTGCGCATCTTCAACACCTTCGGTCCGCGGATGCGTGTGGACGACGGAAGGGCCATCCCCACCTTCGTCGGCCAGGCACTGCGCGGAGATTCGATCACCGTGTCCGGTGACGGAAGCCAGACCAGGTCACTGTGTTACGTGGACGACCTGGTCGACGGACTGCTGCGCATGCTGGCCAGCGACCACGGTGGCCCGGTCAACCTCGGCAACCCCCACGAGGTCTCCATGTTCGAACTGGCGGAGTGGATCAGGAAGCTGACCCAGACGAGTTCGGACATCACGCTAATTCCACGGCCCGAGGACGACCCGGAACGACGCCGCCCGGACATCACCCTGGCCCGCGAGCTGCTGGGCTGGGAGCCCGTGACTCCGGTGGAACAGGGCCTTCGCGACACCATCAACGACTTCCGACTCCGCCTGGCCTCCAGCGACCTCGCCGAGCGCAAGAACGGGGCCGTGCCCTCGTCGTTGACCGTCTCGGCCCGCTCATGACTGCTCCAGAGAGGACCGAAGGAACGCTGGGCCCGCACACGGCCCCCGTGGTCCAGTGCATGAACGTCCCCATCACCGCCCACACACCGGAGAGCGCCGCCCAGCACGTCGTGGATCTGGCTCGGCGCATCCGCGCGGCCCGGGGCGCGGGCCACACGACTGCGTCGGCCGTACGCCGCGCCGCCGACGCGGTCCCCCGTGGTGACGTGCACCTGTGCAACGCCTACACGCTCGCACTCGCCGACCGGGACCCGAACCTGCGCAGCATCCTCCGTACGGCGACCGTCAACCTTCCGGACGGGCAGCCCGTCGTCTGGGCGAACCGCCTGCTCCACCGCGGCACGGTCCTGCCGGCCACCCGGGTTTACGGACCGGACCTCCTGCTGGACGTGATCTCGCTCGGCCGGCGGTCCGGACTGCGGCATTACCTGCTGGGCTCCACTCCGCACGTGCTGGACGCCCTGCACGGAGAGCTGCGGCGCCGCTTTCCGCAGGCCCTGATCACCGGCACTTGCTCGCCACCCTTCCGGTCGCTGACCGCAGCGGAATTGTGCGGGCAACGCGACGACGTCCGTGCGGCCGACGCGGACATCGTCTGGGTCGGACTCGGCACTCCCAAACAGGACCGCTGGGCTGCCGAACTGTGCACCGAACTGCCAGTCGTGTCCGTGGCGGTGGGCGCGGCCTTCGACTTCATCGCCGGCGCCAAGCCGCAGGCACCGCCGTGGATGCGCCGCAGCGGGCTGGAGTGGGCGTTCCGCCTAGGCTGCGAGCCGCGTCGCCTATGGCGGCGTTATCTGTTCGGTAACGTCCAGTTCCTTCAAGGAGTGATGCGTCAGGCCATGAGCCGCGGGTGACCGGGTAGCGCGAGCAAATAGGGAAAACGAATCAACAACACCGTGACGGAGTGATGGCTTCCATCCCCTCTCCTGAAGACCGGCCCATCCGCGTACTGGAGAAATCCACTACGGCGACTCGAACGGGTCCCTGCGCTGGAACCCTCAGACGGTCGTTGCTAGCCAGGGTCGTCAGCATGCCCATCAGCGCGTTTACCGTTCTGCTGTCGACGCGAATCGTGGTCGACTCCGTCGGTGTCAGGGGTTACGCCCTCTACGCCCTTGTTGTGACGCTGCCCTCCTTGATCCCGGGCGATCTGGGTACTCTGTCGGCGATCGTGGACGGAGGAGCGAGGAGCCCTGCAGGGAATTTCATCCCGTTGCGGGAAGCCGTGATCTCCAGCGCCCGCGTGCTGAAGTGGGCGGCCCTCATCGGGATGGTGGCGGGCGTCGTTCCCGCCTTCCTGGGAGGGTGGAGCAAGCTCCTCGGGCACGCCGCGGCGCCCGGTGCCGACCCAGCCGTCGCCGCGGCGTTCACCCTGTTCGGCTGCAGCCTCTTCCTCGGTCTGGGGAACTCCGTCCTCATCGCGCTCAATCGCGCCCACCTCACCCTGCTGCTCCAGATCGTCGGCAGCGTGCTGACCCTGGTACTCCTCTTTGCCGCGGCCACGATCCAGGCGCCGCTGGCGGCCTACGTTGCGGCGGGCTTCCTGGCTCAGTGCACGATCGGTGCGGTACGTCTGGTGCTGGCAGGGCGCATCATCGGCACACCTCTTCTCCGCGTGCTCATGAGAAGTCTATGCACCAGGCACTACGGACCACGGATCCTCAATCTGGCTGCACCCACGGCCGTCATCAACACGTGCTTTACCCTGATCTACTCCAGCGACCGCCTGATCCTCAGTCACATGAGCGGCACAACAGCCGTGGCCGCCTACTCCGCAGCGGCTCAGATGTTCGCTCCCGCGACTACTCTCATCACCGCCACAGGTCTCCCCCTGTGGAGCATCTTCGCCCAGCAGCGATATGGGTCCCGCAAGGCGTCATCACCGCGGGAGGTCGCGCTGCTGACTGGGCATTTCGCGCTCGGCGGCCTGATTCTGGGGCTGGCGCTGATCCTGATCGGCCCCATGGTCGGCTCGTGGATGATGCATGACCGGGCAGAGGTCGACGCAGGCCTGATGACGGCCTTCGCGGCGCTGCTGCTCGTCCAGGCGGCTTGCCAGCCCCTCGGGCTGTGGCTGACCGACGCAGCCGGCTTGCTTTTCCAGGCGAGGAACTTCGTGGTCATGGCCGTCGCGAACTTCGCCCTCTCCATCCCCCTGGCCCGTGCACTGGGTGCGCCGGGTCCCGTGATCGGCTCCGCGACCGCGCTCACGATCATCGTGTTCGTGCCGAGTTTCCGTCGGTCCGTGTTCAGGGTGTCGGCGTAGTGGCAGCGTGAGACCGCCCCCTTGGCCTCCTGCAGAGGTCACGGACCCTGCGGGAGGGGAACTCCGGGCGGGTCGTAGCCCGAGACACCCACGGCGGAGGCCACGCTGTCACGAAACTGGCGTACTCGCCGGGCGCCCGCTGCGGGTAGGGACGTGAAGTACGTCTGAAGTGCCTGCTCGACAAGCGACGAAGAGTATCCGAGACGGTGTGCGAGCTGCGCCAGTGTTCCGTGCGGGTGCGTCAGTTCCTGAACGACCTGCTTGGTGTCGAACCAGCGAAGGTGCGACCCGGCTTGAACGAGATAGTGAATCAGGTCCGTCATGGGCCGGCCGGTGAGCGTCGCGCGCTCCCAGTCAACGATTCCGAGCCCCGCAGGAGTTCTGAGAACGTTCCACGGCGCCAGGTCCCCGTGCACGACGGGGCCGCCGTTGCCTGCCTCGGCGAGCGCCTGCGTGATGTTCAGCAACTCGCGGCGTGACAGCAGTCCGGCCTGGTGCGACGTCACCCACGCGTGCGTCACCATCACGAAGCGGTCCCCGGTGATGTCCGCGGAGACGAGCGAGGGGATCCTGAATGGAAAGCCTGCGCCCGAGACCGTGCCGAGGAATTCCGCCTCGTTGCGCAACGGCAGGTCTTCCAGTGAACCGATCTTGAGGACGTAACGAGGCGCGCCCGCGACGGAGACGGCGACCACACATCTGCCGGGCGTCGACGAGTGCATGAACGCCATGCCGTCGACGGCGACGGGCAACGTACGGAGGAATCCTTCCACGCATGCCAGGGGATCGGGCACCCGAGGGCCGGTGTTCGTGCAGGTCACAAACTGGTCGAACAGGGCAGCCGCACGGCCGATGGGCCGTGACGGCCGGTCGATGAGGCGGGCGGCTGCCGCGCCGGCACGTCCGCCGGTGGTGGTGAGTCCGATGCGTTTGCCCAGACGTCCCGAGCGCAGCAGCGCGCGTCGCCAGACGAACGTGCTGTCGACCGCGTCGTTCATCCCACTGCCCTGGCGATGTACAGCTGCTCCACCATCAGCCTTTGCGTGGCCTTCCCGAGGAGTGCCGAACCGCCCACGGCGTCGACCCTTCCCAAGGGCCGCGAAGGCAGCATCCGATGGACAACCGGTGGGAAGAAGGAGAAGCCGTGACGGTGTTCGATGCGGAACCCCGCCGCCTGCAGCAGGTCGGTGACGTCTCTGTGCCTCAGCTCGTTCGGGCGCTGCGGCCTGCGTCTGGGGGTGCGAATGGCGAGTGACCGGAGACTGGGAAAGTGCCCGTGGTTGTTGAGCACGAGCAGGGCACCGGGTCGCATGTGCTGCCTGATCCTGCGCAGGACCGGCATCCTTACCTCTTGGGGCGCGTTCAGCAGGAACCGGAAGACGGTGACTGCGTCGTAGGGGCCGGCCAGAACGTCTTCCGTCAGCACACATCCGACCTTCACCTGCGCCCTCGGACTGGCGGCGGTCGCGCGCTCTGCCATCTGTGCGGAGATGTCTACGCCGGTCAGCTCGTCCGACACGTCCTGCACGGCCCGGAGAATCCGGCCGGTGCCGCAGGCGAAATCCAAGACTCTGAGCCGGCCTCGGCGTTCCCGTTCCCTGCGCAGCACCTCCAGGAGAACGGGCCGTTCGAGTCTCCAGACATAGTCGTCGTAACTTCCTTCGTCGTACTGGCGATCATAGTGCTCCACCCTGTCCTCCTCGAGGAACCGGGTTTCGTAGCCGCTCCATCCTGAGCGCGTCATGTCACGATCCTGTTCTTGTCGGGAACCTGTGTTCTTCCACCAGCCAGGTGACGCGGCGATGCGCGCTGTCGGTGAGCCACCAGCGCAGATCTGCTGCCCGGCCCAACCGGTTGGCCCGGGCCTGCCTGACGTATCCACGGCTGACCAGTTTCTGCGCGGCATGTGCCGACAGGCCCAGAAGGCGTGAGACTCGTCGCATTCCCACCGTCGTGGGCAGGCCGTGAATCGAGTGGACGAGTTCCAGCTCCGCCCGGTCCTTCTCGGTGGGACGCTGGGTGACCTGGGCGCTGTGCAGACGATAGGCCGCCAACGCCCGGGGCACGTACCGGAACCGAGCACCCAGGGCTGCCAGTGAGAGCCACAGGTGCCAGTCCATGACCCTGCGCATGCGCGGATCCCAGCCCGTCTGCACCAGGAGACTGCGCCGGACGAAGGTGGCGCAGGACGGAATGAAGCATCCGTATCGACGGAGTGTGAGTCGGGAGAAACGATGCGCGGGAAGAAGCCTCAGGTATCCACCGTGCGCATCCACGAACACGCAGTCCCCGAAGACTACGTCGGCCTCCGGCTCGGCCGCGATGGCGTCGGCCGCGGCCGAGATGGCTCCGGGAAGGTAGAACTCGTCGGCGTTCAGCCAGCCGAGCCAGTCGGAACTGGCGCGCGCCGCAGCCCGATTCAAGGCGTCGGACTGCCCTTGGTCTGGCATGACGACCTGCCGGAGTTGCGGGTGGCGCTGCGCCAAGGTGTCCAGCAGTTGGGGCGTACCGTCGGTGGACGCCCCGTCCTGGACGATGTGACTGAGGCCGGGGTAGCACTGGCGTGCTACGGAGGTCACAGCGTCTTCGATGTATCGCCGATAGTTCAGACTCGGCGTCAGAATGTCGATGGCGGGTCGTCCGGTCGTCACATGCCTCTCCCTGTGAATTCCTTCGCGAACTGGGGGCAATTCCATCGTATTTATCGCAAATTCCGTCTTATTGAGAGACACGCAGGTCACTGGCCGACGGCGAGATTCGACGAGGCCGGTCACCGGCTCGGCGCTCACCCAAACACAGGAGGCCGCTCGGCCAGTGCCTGGGCATAGACCCGCTCGATCTGGCTGATCCAGGCCTGCTCGGTGTAGAGTCGCGCGAAGATGTCGCGGCAGTGCCCTCTGAGTCTGGGGAACACGCGGGCGGCATGGGCGAGCACGTCACTGATCGGTTCGTCCCAGGTCGCGACCAGCCCGGTGCCCTGCTGGCGCACCGCCTCGGCGGCCGAGGAACCCGCGAACGCCAGAATGGGTACCCCCGCCGCGAGCGCTTCGGGGTAGATCATGGGTGAGCCTTCCAGACACCGGCTGGGAAACACCAGGCCCAGCCACTGCGGTAGCCGCCGAATCAATTCCCCGTGGTCCAGCGGACCCAGAAATCGCACCTGCGGTGCCACCCGCTGGCACTCCTTCATCAAGGGACCGTCACCGATCACATCCAACCGCTCGTGTTCCGGCCAGATCCGCAGCAGTTCCAGCAGACCCTTCTCGGGGGTCAGACGGCCCGCGAAGACCCACCGCGACATCGGCACCGGCGAGTGTCGTGCGGGGTCCGCGTCCGCAGGCCAGCTGTCCTGAGCGGGATAGGAGCCGCCCGTTGCAGGGCTGAAGTTGGGGATCAGCGCGCAACGCTCCGGCCGGAGCCCGGCTCGAAGATAGATCTGGCGGCTGGATTCGGACAGGAGCACGACCCTGTCCGCCCGGCGCAACAGCGGATCAGCTGCGGCACCGCCCCGGCTCGACCACGCCAGAGGCGCCGATGCCACCCGGGAGCCCCGGTAGCAGCCGTGCCGGAGCCCGGCCCAGCGGTCTCCGTCCAGGCACGAGGTGCATACCGCTCCGTTTCGGTACAACGTCCCGCCCGCACACAGCGGCCGGAAGTTGTGCAAGGTGGCAACCACGGCTCCCTTCCAACGCCGGACCCAAGAGCGTCCGAAGTTGGGGAACAAGTTGTGGACGTGGACCACGTCCGGACGCACATCGGCCAACTGAGTCAGCGGTGAGTGGCCGTACCCGGTGGTCACTCTGGTTGCCGTCCTGATCGGATACAGGCGACTGACGGCCAGTTCGTCGGTGTGGGCCGCGACCAGGTGCACTTGGTGGCCGGCCTTGCGCAAAGCCTGTTCCTGGGCGAGCACGGCCTGGTTTTCGCCGCTTGGCACGGCCGAGGCGTAGAAACTGTGCACCAGGGCCACCCGGCAGGTCACCGCAGCCCCCCCTGCAGTTGCCGGACGCCACCGCAGCGGGTGTCCCATGCGCCCTTCCGACCGTGCCCCGGCGGGCGGAAGGCAAGGAGAATTCCACCGGCCCAGAAGAAGGGCACGGCGCCGAACGGCGACTCAAGGATGACGCCCAGCATCGAGGCGATGAAAATGGCCAGCACCAGGAGCACGCACAGCGCGCTGAGCGGTTCTGTTCCCCTTCTGGTGCAGAGCTCACGCGTGGCAGCGGAGACAATGACGATGAGGAGTGAGGCGATCACCACCAGGCCAACAGTGCCCAGCCTCGCCAGGACGGTCAGCGCATAGTTGTGAGGTGAGCGTACGCCTTCGAACCGGTCTGATCCCAGGGCGATGTCAGCTCCCGACGACCGGAGGAAGTCCGGTCCGAACCCGACACCGACCAACCCCCGGACCGGGTCGGCGAACGCGTAGTTGACAGTTCTGCTCCATGCGACCTTCCGTCCGTTCGAGGTCCCCTGAGCGTTCAAAGTGATTTCCTGGGAATAAGCAGTGCTGTCCAGGCCTGCGATGAGGCGTTGCCCGGCGGGGCTGTTGGGAAGCAGGGTCAGCAGAGCCAGGACCACGGTGACTCCACTGGCGAGCGTGCGCACGGTGGTCCGGCCGTTGCCGGACAGTCTGCCCGCAAGGCCTGCGAGCACACAGGCGGAACACGCCAGCAGTCCGGCCCTCGAATGCATGGTGAGTGCCAGGGCCAAGGACGCCACTGCCAGCGCGACATTCAGCCAGTTGCCGTCCTTGGCCCTGAAGCGCAGGATCGACACCCCTGTCAGGACGCCGAGCAACGCCGTGTCGAAGTCTGGCCTGAGGGCGAGGAGCGGCATGCCCCCCGAAGTACTCAGGTTCGAGGAGAAGCCGGGCGCCAGGATCAGCAGCGCCACCCATCCGAAGTGGACGACGAGGGCCCCGTACAAGATACGGAAGGTCCGCCGTCGAGAGGCATTCCCGGCACAGGCGAAAGAAGGTGCCGACAGGTAGGCAACTGCCATGTAGAGGAACGGGGCCGCGTCGCGCGCGACGGCTTCCGGCTCTCCTTCGAAGGTGAGCAGGCGAACCAGCGTCAAGAGAACTGCCAGGCCAACCAGGTGCAGGGTCGGCCGGCTGCGGCGTGTCGTGCGTCGGCGTAGCCGATGAGCGGCGATCGCGTGGAGCCAGGTTCCCGCCAGGAGCACATCGGTGATGTACACCGGTCCCACGGCGATATGGGAGGCCCAGCGTCCACCGCCGAGCAGCACGGCCACTACGACGGTACCCGCGACCGCTTGACGAGTGCCAGCGGCACCCGGGGCGGCTGGCGGCGTGGCGCTCGGCTTGTGGCGTGATGCCGAACCATCCCCATCCGAGTTATCGGTCGCTGCTGCCGACGTGACTGTCACACACACTCCCTGCTGGTGGCTGATGAACCAGGAGTTCCGGCTGCGCGCACCGAAGCCGGATCGACCAAGCGCCGTCGTCACCGAGCGGGTGCGAGACGGTTCGCGGTCCTTGACGCGCCGACGGGAGAAGGGACGGGGGAGAGCGTGGCGAGTTCGGCATCGACCATCAGGCGGGCCAGTTCCGGTGCCCGCACCGTGGGGCGCCAGGAGAGCACCCTCTCCGCCTTCGACGCGTCCCCGACCAGGTCGTCGACCTCGGTGGGCCGCAGATAGCGCTCGTCGAATCGCACGTGGTCCCGCCAGTCGAGGCCGACGTGGGCAAAGCACTGCGCCACGAAGTCACGCACGCTGCAACTGACGCCGGTGGCGATCACGTAGTCGTCCGGTTCGTCCTGTTGCAGCATCCGCCACATCGCCTCGACGTATTCGGCCGCGTATCCCCAGTCCCGGCGAGCGTCGAGGTTGCCGAGGTACACGACGTCCTGCAGACCGGCTTTGATGCGTGCGGCGGCCTTGGCAAC
The DNA here is from genome assembly GCF_032658145.1 of Streptomyces sp. MK7. Taxonomy (NCBI): domain Bacteria; kingdom Bacillati; phylum Actinomycetota; class Actinomycetes; order Kitasatosporales; family Streptomycetaceae; genus Streptomyces; species Streptomyces sp. MK7. The sequence continues at coordinate 38,157 of NZ_JAVACL010000035.1, read as the reverse complement.
CTTGCGGGTGACGAAGGTCGGGCCGCGGCGAGGTGACTCGTGATTGAACAGGATGCCGTTGACCGCATACATCCCATAGGCTTCACGGTAGTTGCGCGTCGCCCAGTAGGCGTACACTTTCGCGACGCCATACGGTGACCTGGGGTGGAACGGGGTTCCCTCGTGCTGAGGCGGCGGAGTCGCGCCGAACATCTCCGAACTGGACGCCTGGTAGAAGCGGCAGGGAAGCTGCGTCATCCTGATTGCTTCCAGCAGTCTGGTCGTACTGAGCCCCGTGGCATCCCCGGTGAACTCCGGTTCGTCGAACGACACGCGTACGTGTGACTGGGCGGCCAGGTGGTAGACCTCGTCCGGCTGCACGTGCTCGAGCAGACCGGCAACACGAGTCCCGTCCGTGAGGTCACCGTAATGCAGAAAGAGGCGGGCATCCGGATCGTGTGGGTCCTGATAGAGATGATCGATGCGTTGCGTGTTGAATGTGGAGGCACGGCGGACGATTCCGTGCACCACGTACCCTCTTTCCAGCAGCAACTCTGCCAGGTAGGAGCCGTCCTGTCCGGTGACTCCGGTGATCAGTGCTGTCTTGTTCGTCACGCGCACTCCTTCTGTGCGCCCGGTGAGGGCGCAATGTATCGAATCCGAAAGCCTGTTACGTAGCCACAGATTCGGGGACACCTCGTACCTCGGGAAGTCCCGCCACGTACGGAGCGGCCTCCGGGGCTGCCAGCAATACGCAGCCACGACGAGCCCCAGTCTCCTGATGAGATGGGCACTCGGGCCAGAAGACCTGATACGGAGTGATGGCGTCGCCCACGTATTTGATGGACAGTTCCGTACGGCCGTACACGTCGAACCCGTAGCCCGGGTCGTCCGGGACCTTGAAGTCGTCAATGACAATCACGGAGTTCGTCCAACTGCTGGTGATGATGTCCACCTCCTCTCGAAGCGGCAGATCCGCGTCCCAATGTGCGTCAAGGTAGAAGAGCACGCGCGACCGGGGGAACGAACTCGTTCCGCGGAGTTCCCGGAGAGCCCTTCTCGAGTCCGACTTGACGACGCGGATGTCTGGCACCTCGCGAAACTTTCGGGCTGCCTGACGTGCGAGTCTGCTGTCCTTCTCAACCGTCCACACCGGACAGCCGGACACATTCCAGAGGAATTCGGTGGTGGTCCCCCGGTGCGTCCCCGATTCGAATACCGCCTGCGGCTGCAGCTCTCGGATCAGAGAACGGAACAGGGTCTGCCGGAACCTCTGCCCATTGAGAGGGGGCCATGTCTTGTGAAGCCAGGGATGGAGGCTGCGAATCCTCGCCATCGACTTGCCGATGAAGGGAACGTCTGATTTGTTGTTCGTTTCTTCGGTTTGCAGGTTCACCATCGGATCTGACCTGTCCTGTCTCGTAGATCAGTGTGATGAGATTGACGCCGCTGATCGTCGGTGGATCACGTACGCCCGACAACAGATATTGACGACTGACCAGGTCGTCACCTACCCGACACGCGGTAAAAGATCGTCGTGGATGGAAGCGGCGCCGGCGCGGTAGAAGCCTGGGACGCTCATCTCGGTGGGCTTGAGGTGTCTCAAGGACTCCATATCCAGCGGCACAGGCTGGCCGAGGTCGGTGGTGACGTAGTCGGCGAGAGGCTGTTTACTCCTCTGCGCAAGAGGTGATCCTGCTGGGTGCTGGTCGGACCCCCGGCGGACACCGGTAATGTGACGCATAGTGAGTGACCTGACGAACTCGGGGCTGTCCCGTAACTGCTGGTCACGGGTGAGATGATCTTTCTGTGTCTGCTGTGATCACGGTCGGAGCCCTCCTGGATAGTCCCGTTCACCGGGCTGAGTTCGCGTCAGTTCGACAAGCTGATCACCGCGCTGCGGCGCGAGGGCGCAGATCCTGTGCGCAGGAGCCGACCCTGGAGCCTGCCGCTGGAGAACCGGGTCCTGCTGGTCGCCGCGTACTGGCGGACCAACCTCACACTGCGGCAGCTTGCCCCGCTGTTCGGCATCTCGAAGTCGGCCGCCGACCGCATCATCGACTACCTCGGGCCGCGACTCGCGCTCCAGTAGCGCAAGCGGTTCCGCAAGGACACCGTGCTGATCGTGGACGGCACCCTGGTCCCCACCCGCGACCACACCATCGCCGAGCAGTCGAAGAACTACAGGTACTCCACCAACCACCAGGTCGTCATCGACGCCGACGCCCGGCTCGTCGTCGCCGTCGGCCGGCCCTTACCCGGCAACCGCAACGACTGCTGGGAGCTGTCCGGAGCGAAGGACGCCGTCGGCCAGACCACGGTGATCGCGGACGGCGGCTACCGGGGCACCGACTTGGCCATCCCGCACCGCCGCGAACGCGGCCAGGCCGAACTCCCAGTTTGGGAAGAGGAGCACAACGCCTCCCACCGCAAGGTCCGCGCCCGTGTCGAGCACGCCTTCGCCCGCATGAAGGGATGGAAAATCCTCCGCGACTGCCGCCTCAAGCGCGACGGCGTCCACCACGCCATGCTCGGCATCGCCCGCCTGCACAACCTCACGCTGGCGGGATGACGGAGAAACAAGCCGGTCATCCAGCACGCCGGAGATCATTTACGGGACGGCCCTTACGAGCTCGTGCACGGTAGGCGGTGAGGTGTCGAGTTCTCGATCGTCGATCATGGTCGTGTGGTGGGGAACGCGTCTCGTGCAGTGATCATCAGCGATCGAAGGATTACCGGCCTGTCGGTCGACGTGATCGCTGAACTCGTCGCCGAGGTAGGGCGGTTGTGCACGAGCGACACCAGGCCAAGCTCGCGTCCAGGCCGCGGAAGCGGGCTGTAGGCGCGGGTGCGAGGCACCGGGTGGTGTTCGTCGACCGGCTCCTGGCCACCCTCGTGCATGTGCAGCATGCCGGAGCCGTTCCAGCACCCAGGGCGGCGCCCCGGCCTCCTCGGGGCGGGGCAGGACAACATCAGCGGTGGTTGTCATGGGCTACCTCTTGGTCGGGCATGACGGTGTGACATTTCGCAAGCAGGACGACGTGCGGCGTCAAGAGCCGCAGGGGCAGGGGGATGCGCGTCCTCAGGTGGTGGGGTCCGGGTCATCCCGATCACGCCACAGGCGAAAGGCAAGGTGGAGGCCCGAGAGACCGAACAAAACTCCGGTGACAGCCAGCCACCGCGACCGGAAGACACCCGGGTCGAGCAGCGTCGCGGTCCGGAACTGCGCGCTGCTGTCCAGGGAGATGAGCGGCCAGTAGACGAGGAGCAGGATGAGTGAGACGAACGCCGGGATCCGGATGTGGTTCACGACGGCGATGCGGCGCGGCGAGCGTGGCCGGCCGGCGCGCACCGCCAGGTGCAGGAGCCAGTCCGCGCTGCCGTACAGCGGGACGGCCACGAGGTCGTGGATGACAGCGGCGCCGACCGCCCACTGGACCACGCCCCACCAGTCGCCGGCGAGCAGTTGGGCCATGGCGTAGCCACAGAGGGCGAACGAGGCGAGCAGGGCAACGAGATGCCACCAGGGTTCGCCGTACAGGACGTGGAAGAGCCGCTTCATGCCCGCCCCGGGAAGTCGGTGGCGCCGAAGGTGAGCCGGCCGACCCACTTGGTGTTCATCACGCCCGGCGCGGCAGGCACGATGACGCGAGCCGGGTAGCCATGGTCGGGCGTCAGCGGCGCGCCGTTGACCCGCAAGGCCAGCAGCGAACGGCCGTCCCGCACTTGGCCCGCGCTGAGCGCCACCGCGCGGAAGGAGCCGGCCAGTTGAACCGACTCGACGAACACCCCCGGCGGATCCTCCGTATGGCCGACCAGCGCGGCGAGGTCCCGCAGCCGCACGCCCTCCCAGTGCTGGTCGCTGGTGGACCACCCTTCGACGCACGCGATGGGCAGAGCCGAGCGGCGCTGGGCCATCCGTTGCAGGTCGACGAGGCTCAACCGGACACTGCCGCCGGCGCCGCTGACCGTCAACCGCCAGTCCGAACCGATGTCTTGGGGCCGGATGTGGGCGGCAGCCGCGGGCTTGTTCACGGGGAAGCCCCCGGGGCCGGTGCCTGGGGAGCGGCCGTGCGGCGCGAGCAGGGCGGTGCGGCGCAGCGGCCCGCCGATGCTCTGGCCGGCCGTCACCACCAGGAGTGCGAGCGAGCCGAGCCCGACCATCCCGAGCGCGCCACGCCGGGAGATGGTCGGATCCGCGGGGTCCGACGGGACCAGCCCGGTCGTGTCGGCGGGCTCCGGCCGGGTCCGGGAGGTCGGGGTCCGCAGTTCGGCTCGCAGGTCGCGACTGCGCAACGCCTTTGTTGCGGCGGGTAGTTTGAGTGCCACATGGGCGAGCACGGCGCCGAAGAACACCCAGGCGCCGTAGAAGTGAAGGGGGTAGAACGAGCCGGGGAAGATGTAGTCGAGCTGCACGTTGAGGATGCCGGTGGCGAACTCGAACAGCCCACCGCCGACGAGGAGCAGCAGCGACAGCCGCTCCAGGGCGTGGCCGGCCGAGCGCACGGGCGGCAGGGTGAACAATTTCGGGACCACCGACCAGAGCTTGGCCAGCAGCACGGGGACCAGCACGATTCCGAGGGTGACGTGCACGCCCTGGTTCACCCGGTAGAGCCAGTACGGGTGCGTGGGCCAGGAGAAGAGGTAGAAGCCGAGCAGTCCCTTGCCCGGGGTTTTGTCGTTCACGTGCGACAGGTCCGGGTTGTACGCGGCGTACGACAGCAGGCCGGTGAGGAACAGCACCGGGATGCCGACGAGCAGCACGGCGCCGAACACCGACGTGAGCCATGGGCCGCGCAGCGGGCTGCGCCAGGGACCTGGCCGGCGGGCAAGTGAGGCTTTCATGTGGGCTGACCCTAGGTGCACGAACCTCGCAGGTCACCGGATCGACTCGTGACGAAAGTCTGACGTCGTCCTTGACCGCATTCAGTCCTTGCGGAAGTCCGACGTCCTGCTGAGTCGCCGTGACCGGGGGAGCGCTGGGTGCCTTGGGTGCGGCGGGTGAACTCCTTCTTGGCGAGTCCGCAGACCCCGGAAGGCACCGTTTCAGCACCCGGACCCTCGGATGCGTCCCGGGACGCACACGACCACCCCCTGTAAGACGGCACGCCCCGCCGGCGGGACCAGGCACGCCGCTCACGGCGGCGGTCGCCATCCTCGTCGCCGGGTTCGGCCCGGCCCTCGCCGCACGGCTGCCCCGGCGCGCGCTGCCGTGGGCGGCATGGGTCGCGGTGATGGCGTGGACCTGGTCGCTGGCCCTGGTGGACGGCTGGCAGCGTGGCATCGCACCGCGGCTGATGGAGACCGGTGAGTACCTGGCGCAGCTCCACCGGTTCGACGACTTCGGGCCGGCGCCGCGCACTACACGGACCACATTCCGATCGACTCCCCGCGGCACTCGACCACGCACATCGCGGGCACCCGGCCGGCGCCGTGCTGACCTTCGTGGGCCTGGACCGAATCGGGCTCGGGCGGCGGTCAGCCGGCTTCGTCTTCGTGGAAGGTCGCAAAGGAAACGACGGGTTCGCGCGGGGTGCGCAGCCGGTTCAGGCGGTGCGCGGGGTCGGCGTAGCCGAGGGCGACGCCGCAGACGATCAGCTGGTCGTCGGGGATCAGCAGGTGCCGGCGCAGCACGGGAGAGAAGTCGATGACGGATGCCTGGGGACAGGTGTCCAGGCCGTCGCCGCGCGCGGCGAGCATCAGGGCCTGCAGGAACAGGCCCGCATCGACGAGTGCGCTCTGCAGCGGGTGGCGGCTGGTCGTGAGGACGATGCCGACGGGCGCGCCGAAGAAGTCGTAGTTGCGCCGGTGATGGTCGAGCCGCGCGTCGGTGTCGTCGGCCCGGATCCCGAGCGTGTCGCGGTACAGGCTCTCACCGAACCGGCGGCGTCGTGACCGGAACGGCTCGCGCCAGCCGTCCTGCTCCGGCTGGTAGGCGTAGTCCCGTCCCCGCCCCTCGCCGTCGCCGGCGTGGGACCGCAGGAGGGCCGCGGTGAGTGAGCGTTTCGCCGTCCCGCTCACGACGTGGACCTGCCAGGGCTGGCAGTTGGAGTTGCTGGCGGACCGGGCCGCCAGTGCCAGGAGCCGCTCGACCGTGGACCGGGGGACGGGCGTCGGCAGGAACGCTCGCACGCTGCGCCGGCTGCGGAGGGCGTCCTCCACCGTGACCGGGGTCGCGGCCGGGGCGGAGATCGGCGCCGTGACGGGAGTGTGGTTCATGATCGTTTCCATGCTCGGGCCGCGGACGCGAGGGTGCCGGAGGAGACGCGCCCGGCGGGTGGGGGAGACGGCGTGCTCGTCGTCGCGCCCCTGAGAGCCGGCCGGCCCGTCGCGGCCGGCCCTCTCGTCGTCCTCCTCTCCGCGCGCCCGGTAGCCGGGCGGTCTCCGGGCGGCGGTGCAGTCCGGCTCGCACCGCGCCGGGGCCGCGGTCTCGTCCGAGCCCGGACGTTCCGCCCTCCGGCGGCAACGGCCGCCGGAACGCCGTGGTCGATCGGCTGCTGCGCGGTCGCCATCGTGGGGTCCTCGCCTTCGGTCACGTCACCACGCTCCGTGGTCGGCGTCACGCTAAGGACGAGTTCAGTTACAGTCAAGAGCTGTAAAGGAAATGCCCTGATGGGTCGATGGAGGCGCTCCGGGCGGCGGGCCGGAGTTCGCGTAGTGTGCTGGTGCGGCGGGGGGGCCGAGGGCAGACCCGGCTCCGCCTGGCTGGTGCGTCGGAAGGGATGAGATGGCGAAGGCGAAGGCGACGCGTTCCGGTGAGCGGGCCGGTGCGCGCGGGGGGCGCGCGGAGGCGCAACCGGCGGCGCCTGCCGGCGGACGGCCCCGGGATCCGGCGATCGAGGAGGCGATCATCCAGGCCACGCGCAAGCGGCTGGCCACCGACGGCTACTCCTCCATGACGATCGGGGACATCGTCGCGGACGCCGGCGTCACCCGGCCGACCCTGTACCGGCGGTGGGCGAACAAGTACGACCTCGTCATCGACGCCCTGCAGTACGGGCTGCGCAAGCAGCGAGAGGCCTACCCTCCGCTGGACATGGAGCAGTTGGCTCCGCGCGAGGCACTCGTCGAAGCGGTACGGCGTCTTGACCCCCGCTACCACAACGAGCGGGCCATGGCCCTGCACGGCAACTTCATGGCGGAGGTGGAGCGCGCGCCCGGCCTGCTCGAGCAGTTGCGGGAGCACGGCGTGCGGCCCCGCTGCGAGGAACTTCTGATGACGCTGGTCTCGCTGCAGCGCCGTGGCGCCGTGCGCGAGGATATGGACCTGGACATGATCGTCACCCTGTGTTTCGGCAGCTACTTCGCCGACTACCTGCGGACCGGCGACGCGGTCGCGGACGACTTCGCGGAGCGGGTCGTCGGCGCGGTCTGGCCGGCGCTCGCCGTGGACGGCGAGAACCGCCCCGTCTGAGGAGGCCTTCGGGGCGGTGCCGAGCGGGCACGGCCCAGGACCGCGTCCGGCGCCGCTTCGTCCGGCTTCGACGGACACGGACGGGACATTTCGTTACAGTTATTGACTGTAACGAAATACCCAGGCATCGTTCTTGTGCCAGACCCAGTGGCGACACGAGAGGACTCCGCGCATGAGCGAGGACAGCCGCAAGGCACTGATCGAGCGCAGCATCCCGTTCCTGGCCGAGGTCAGGAACCGTACGGCCGGCAACGAGCTGGAGAGCTGGCTGAACACCACCTACGGCCCCGCCAGCGACCTCTACCAGGAACTCGCGCGCCTGATCAGGATCGGTGTCCTGGAGGAGGGCTGGGCGGCGAACATCGAGGTGGACGGACGCCGCTACCGCCGCAGCCTCATCGCCGAACCCACGGCGGAGACCCACTACTTCAGCATCACCGCCGTCTACATGAACAGCCTCGAGCGCTACCGGGGCCAGTACCACGCGCACCCGTACGGCGAACTGAACCTCGTCGCCCCCATCGACCCCGGCGCCCAGCTGGTGGGGCCGAACGGCTGGCAGGGACCGGGCTGGACCGCGCCCGCCCCGGGCAGCCACCACTACCCCGAGGTACGGGGAGGCGCGCTGATCGCCCTGTTCTACCTGCCCGCCGGACGCATCTCGTACGACATCTGTCCTGCCCGGTCCGCCGGTGCGGCCGCATAGGGCGGCGCCACAGCGGGCCAGGGACGGTGTCCGGGGCGGGGGAGGGGCGGTTCGGGCACGGCGTAGTCACCGGGGCAGGACCGTGCGGGTGTGCTCCACCCCGGGCGGCGTCGCGAAGCAGGTACCCGCCAGGGCCAGCCACCGGCGGAAGCCGTCGGAGGCCGGGAACGTCACGGTGTGGTGCTCGATGCTCTCCCAGCGCACGACCAGGCGGTGACGCCGCGGATGCTCGATGACGCGGCGCAGTTCGGCCCCGTGGCAGCCGCGGCCTCGAGGAACACGGGGGAGGGCCCCGGGTGATCGCCTGCTCGAACGCCTCCTCGCTGCCGGGCCGGACGTCGATCCGGGCGACCCCGGTGATCACGGCCGCCCTCCTGCCCGGTGCTCCGGCTCGGCGGGGTGGGCGTGCTCGGCTGCGGGCCGGACGTGTTCGCGTCGACGCGGGCGGTGGCCCCCGTCGCCACGACGGTCCGGGTCGCGTCCACCGAGGCTTGCGTCCACTGGATCCGCATCGGCGCTTTCGTCACGGACGACCGACGTTCCGGCAGGTTCCGTCAGTGTGGGGGAGCGGCACGGTCTCGGGCGGTCCGCCGACCGCCGCTCCGCCACTCACCGGGCCGGCGAGGACCGGTTCGTTGTGCGGGGCGCCACTCCGATTCCCGGGCGAGGACATCCGGCCGATCGGTGCCCGTGCCACGGGTCGTCACGGGTCGTTGCAGACGGACATGTCGAGCGTGCGAGCCAGGCCGTGGATGTTCTCATCCACCCGTCGCAGGTGCCGTAGCACCCGCCGCGTCGCGTGCGCGTCCTCGGCACGCGCCCCGCCGGCACCCACAGAGATGTGGGCGGGAATCCCGGAGCCGCCTTCGAGTGGGGTGCCGTCGCCGCCTCGGCCGGCCACCTGGACGATCAGGGCCGCGAGGTTGCGGTCGATCCGGTCGGCCTCGTCCACGAGGTACGGACCGGTGCCGATGCGGATGCCGGTCGGCATCAGTTCGGCGGTGCCGGCCAGGCTGCGGGTGTGCAGGGCCGCCGTCTCGAGCAGCCCCAGCACGGCGAGCGCGGTGCGCCGCCGGGACCGCAACGGGCTGATCGGAGTGATCAGCGGCTGCGCTGCCAGGCGCAGGCTGTCCAGGGCCGAATCCAGCGCCCGGGCCGGAGCGAGGGGATCCCCGACGGGTTCGCCGCCCATCCGTGCCAGCGACTGGGAGGCACCGCGCGCAGCCGCTCCAACACCTCGTGCAGCAAACGGGACCCCGCAGCCGGGTGACCCCGCGGCGGGCAGGCACCGTGCCGCGGAGTCCGTCGCGTGCGGAGGCGGCGCCGGCCGCGTACCCGTCGGACAAGTTGCTTGACGCTCGTGATCAATACAGCTGGCGCGTGAGAACACGAAGATGACCGCCGTCCGCGCCTGCGGACGTTACAGATCGGCGGGAGCGGAGTCGGTCGTGGACCCGGAATGCGAGAGGAGCCGTTCAATGTTCAATTAGTGTGCGGGGAGGTAGCCCTCCCCGGTGGAAGGAGGCGCGGCGATGACCGCGATCGGCACGAGGCCTTCCGGTTTGCGGGTGCCCGGGCAGAGTGGCCGCTCTCGGCAGGTGCGGCAGCGTGCGGTGCTGACGCTGCCGTCCCGGGCGGCGCTGGTGGCGTCGGTCCGCGACTTCACTGCCGGCGCGCTTCGCCGGTGGAGGGTCGGCACCGAGGAGCAGGACGCCGCCGTACTGATCGTGGACGAGCTGGCCGCGAACGCGGTCCTGCACGGCCGCGCGGAGACGACCCTGCAACTGGACCTCGACGGCGACACACTCCGCATCGCCCTCACCGACTTCGGCGCGCGTGCTCACGTGGCGGACCCCGATGTCGCACCCGACGAGCACGGTCGGGGCATGGGGATCGTGGAACGCCTGGCAGACCACGTCGAGATCCGGCCCGGCCGTAACGGGTGCCGCGTGCTCGCCTGGCTGCGCGTCAGGCAGTTCTCCGGCATCGCGGGGGAGCCGAATCCGGCGGCGTAGGAACCTGACGGGGCGACCGCCGCTCCGCGGCGCGGAACAAGCGCGGGGGCGCCGTCCCGAGGCCTGCCGCGTGCGGCGCGCCGGCTCCGGGACACGCGCGTGCTTCGTGCAGCCGGACGCGCGCAACGTGCGGGAATCCGCTTGGTCACGCTGCGCATACCCGGGGTCAGACGACCGACGTACCCAGCTGACAAGCGGAGGCACAGCTCCAAGCGGACGTTCGCCCACACATCCCCGCCTCGCGGGTGGTCTTCGGCGCCGGCGCACTCGGTCCGGCCGTCTACGTTGCCTTCGTCATCGGCGCCAAGATGTTCGTCAACGGCGGCCATGGCGGCATCACCAGCATCGCGGGGCACCTTCTACCCGACGGCGATCCGCGCCAACGGTGCTGCCTGGGCGTCCTCGGTCGCCAAGATCGGCGCCGTGGTCGGTCTCTGGTTCGGCGCTGCCATCCTCGACGCCGGTCTCGGAGCGCGCGGAGCGTTCACCGTGTTCGCGGTCTGCCCGGCCGTGATGGTGCTGGTGCTGTTCGCGCTCGGCCGGGTCCAGCGCAGGCTGCCGGCCGAGGCGGAGGGCGCACTGTCAGGGGAGGCACCCGCGACCGGTGCGACGCCGGTGAGGACGGTGGTCCCCTCCTGACCGGCGGGTCCGTCCCCGACGTGATCCGCAGCTGAGGTACGCACGAGGGTCCCGGCCGGGGAGTTGCCTCCCCGGCCGGGACCCTTCGGCATGTCGGCGGCCATGCGGAGCGGCCGTACATCGGTGCCCTCACTGAGGGCGAGTACGGCGCGTTCCAGTTCCTCCACGTACCGGGCGACCTCGCGGTCGACGAACTTGCGGACGGTGTCCCGGTGGCCGGGGGGATTCTCCGCGTAGTGCCGGCTCTACGCGTAGTGCCGGTAGATCGCCGACGCCACGCACGCCGGCTTCTCCGAGCCCTCCACCTCGATCGTGAAGGTCAGGCGCATCTCGACGCCGTTGCCCTTGACCTCCTCGACGGAGTCCACTGCGCCGTGCAGGCGGATCTTCGCTCCGACCTTCACCGGGCTGGGGAAACGGACCTTGTCCAGGCCGTAGTTGATGCTCATCGAGACGCCGTCGATGGCGAGCAGGTCGTTGAAGAGGGGAATGACGAGGGACAGGGTCAGGTAGCCGTGGGCTATCGGGGCGCCGAAGGGGCCGGCCGCCGCGCGCTCGGGGTCGACGTGGATCCACTGGTGGTCGCCGGTGGCGTCGGCGAAGGTGTTCACCCGCTCCTGGGTGATCTCCAGCCAGTCGGTGCGGCCGAGGTCGGTGCCGGCGAGGGCCTTGATCTCGTCGAGGCCGGTGACGGTACGGAGGGCAGTCATGCGGGGGCTCCAGAAGAGTCGGTGGTTCCGTAGGTTTCCCGGATGCGGGGCTTGAGCAGCTTGCCGGCGCCGCCGCGGGGCAGTGCGTCGGCGAAGACTACGGATTTGGGGATCTTGTATCGGGCGAGACGCCCGTCGAGGAAGGCCAGGATCTCGTCGGCGCCGGCCTCCGCCCCCGGCGCGAGGACGACGACCGCGCGGCCCACCTCGCCCCACTTCTCGTCGGGTACGCCGATCACGGCGCAGTCCGCGACGGCCGGGTGTTCGTACAGGGCCTTCTCCACCTCGGCCGGGTAGATGTTCTCCCCACCCGAGATGATCATGTCCTTCACCCGGTCGACGACAGTGACGTACCCGTCCTCGTCCGCGATGGCCACATCGCCCGTGCGGAACCAGCCGTCCGTGAAGGCGGCCATGGTCGCGTCCGGCAGGCCCCAGTAGCCGGACATGATGGTGGGGCCCTTGACGAGCAGTTCGCCGCGCTCGCCGCGTTCGGCGTCGTGCCCTGCGGGGTCGGCGATCCGCACGTCGTTGAAGAAGTGCGGAACGCCCGCGCTGCCCGCCTTGGCCAGGGCGTTCTCCTCGTCCAGCAGGCACACGCCCGGGGCGGCCTCGGTCATGCCGTAGCCCTGGAGGAAGCGCAGGCCGCGTTTTTCGTACGTACGGATCAGCGCCTGCGGGACCGGTGCACCGCCGCACATCATCTTCCGCACCGACGACAGGTCGGCCGCGGCGAACCGCTCCTCCGCGGCGATCTGCTGGAACATGGTCGGAACGCCGAACATGACGGTCACGCCGTGCTCCTCGACCAGGTCGAGGGTGCGGGAGGGCGAGAACGACTCCTCGAGGATGAGCGTGCCGCCTTTGAGGAACGTCGGCAGGCACGTCATGTTCAGGGCCGCCGTATGGAACATGGGTGCGAACAGCAGGGTCACCTCGTCGGAGGCGAAGTCACCGTCGACGAGTGTGTTGATGCTGTTCCAGGTGAGGTTGCCGTGGCTGAGCACGGCGCCCTTCGCGCGCCCCGTGGTCCCCGAGGTGTACATGATCACCGCGAGGTCGTCGAGGGTGACGTTCTCGTCGAGGGGGGAGTTCGGGGCCTGTGCCAGCGCCTTGTCGTACGTGTCGTCGACGGCGGCGAGGCGGCCGACTCCGGAGGCGGCCGCGAACGCGCCGAACGACGCGGAGTGGACCAGCATGGACGTACCGGAGTCGGTGACGCAGTGCCTCAACTCCGCTTCGGCGAGGCGGATGTTGAGCGGGACGAAGACGGCGCCCAGCCGGCCCGCCGCGAACAGGGTCTCCAGGAACGCGGGATGGTTCGGGCCGAGGAAGGCGACACGGTCGCCGCGGCGGACACCGAGGGAGCGGAGGTGGTGGGCGAGGCGGGTGGCGCGGTCGTGGAGCTGGGCGTAGGTGTACCGGGACCCCTGGTGGACGACGGCGAGGCGGTGGGGGGTCTTGCGGGCGCGTCGTGCCGTCCAGGAGCCGATGCCGTGGTTGCGCATGAGGGAGCTCCTTTGCGTCCCTGGGTGCCGCGGGAACCGGCGCGGATGAGTCCTTGGTGCAGCGAGCCGGTCTTGGTGGGTTCGGATCAGTCCTTGCTGAGTCGGATCAGTTCTTCGCGCGTCGGATCAGTCCTTGACGAAGCCGAACAGCCGGGCCGCGTTCTCCTTGAGGATCTTCGGCCTGACCTCGTCCTTGATCGGCAGCGCGGCGAAGTCCTTCAGCCAGCGGTCCGGGGTGAGGAGGGGGTAGTCGGTCCCGAACAGCATCTTGTCCTTGAGCAGGCTGTTGGCGTACTGGACGAGCTGCGGCGGGAAGTACTTCGGCGACCAGCCCGACAGATCGATGTAGACCTGCGGCTTGTGCGTGGCCACCGACAGCGCCTCGTCCTGCCAGGGGAATGACGGGTGGGCCATGATGATCGGCATGCCGGGGAAGTCGGCGGCCACGTCGTCGATGTACAGCGGGTTGGAGTACTTCAGGCGGATGCCGCCGCCGCCCGGTGCACCCGCGCCGATGCCGGTCTGGCCGGTGTGGAAGACCGCGACGGCGCCCGCCTCCTCGATCGCCTCGTACAGGACGTACGCGGACCGGTCGTTGGGGTAGAACGCCTGGACGCTCGGGTGGAACTTGAAGCCGCGAACCCCGAAGTCCCGCACCAGACGGCCGACTTCCCGGGCTCCCGCCCTTCCCTTGGCGGGGTCGACAGAGGCGAACGGGATGATGACGTCCGGGTTCTCGGCCGCGGCCTCGGCGATCTCCTCGTTGGGGACGGCCGGGACGCCGGTCGCGGCCTCCGCGTCGACGGTGAAGACGACGCACGCCATCTTCCGCTCGCGGTAGTACACGGCGATCTCGGGGAGTGTCGGCTTGCGGTGGCCGTCCTCCACCTTGAAGTACTTGCTGGACGCCTCCTCCAGCTCGGAGGAGAGCGAGCCCCGTCCGCGCGAGGAGACCTCGGCGTGGGTGTGCACGTCGATCGCGGTGATCGCGTCGATGTCCATTCTGGTGCCGGTGCCCGTCATGCCGGCCTCCTCACAGCTGCGGGGCGGGGATGCCGTACGTCTCCGGGTGCCGGCCCACCGAGGTCGGCCAGGCGGCGGCGATCGCGTCCGCCGACCAGCCGCCGTCGGTGTACGCGGCCGAGACCTCCTGCGGGTGCGACCACAGCGACAGCTTGTCACCGCCGATGCCGACGCACTGGCCGCTGACGTCCTTCGCCGCGTCGGAGGCGAGGAAGACGACCAGGCCCGCGCAGTCCTCGGCGGTACCGAAGGCGACGCCCTTGCGCAGGGAGTCCGGGAAAGGCGTGCCGTCGTTCTCGTACGCCTCGATGGAGGGGGCGAACAGCGGCATGGTCTTCGTCATCTCGGTGGCCGCGTTGGGGACGACGGCGTTGGCGGTGATGCCGGCCTTCGCCAGCTCCATGGCCCAGGTGCGGACCATCGCGACGATGCCCGCCTTGGCGGCGGCGTAGTTGGTCTGACCGAAGTTGCCGCGCTGTCCGGCAGGGGAGCCGGCGACGATGATGCGGCCGCCCTCGCCCTGCTCGCGCATCCGGACCGCGGCGGCGCGGGCGCAGGTGAAGGTGCCGCGCAGGTGCACGTGCTGGACGGTGTCGAAGTCGTCGTCGGACATCTTCCACAGGACGCGGTCGCGCAGCACTCCCGCGTTGGTGACCATGACGTCGAGCCGCCCGAACTCGGCCACGGCCCGGTTCACCAGGGCGTCGGCGGCCTCGCTGGTGCCGACTGCGACGACCTCTGCGACCGCACGCTCTCCGTCCTCGGTGATCTGCTTGACGGCCGCCTCGGCCGCCTCGGCGTCCACGTCGTTGACGACGACCGAGGCGCCGGCGGCGGCGAGGGCGCGGGCGTAGGCGAGGCCGAGGCCGCGCCCGCTGCCGGTGACGACGGCAACCTTGCCGGAAAGGTCCATGCGTGCATCTCCTTGAGGGGCGGAGAGACGGGGGAGCGCAGGAGGAAGCGGCCGGGGGGACATCGCCCCACGGGGTGTGCCCGGTCCATTCCGCTCGTTCGAATCTGCGCGCAACGCTAGGCAGTCTCCTTGCGGCGGTCAAGAGAGTGCGTAACATCGGAGACGTACGACGGTGGCGTGATGCGGGAGGGCGACATGGCACGCGGCAGAAGCGGTGCGACGGGCAGAGACGCCGCGCGGGACGACGTCGCGGTGTACGAGGCCACGGAGGGCGAACTCCGGACGGGTCCGGGTTCCGAGGCGACCCTGCGCCCCCAGTCCCTCATGCTCACGTTCCTCGGCAACTTCGTGCTGGGCAGCGACGTCTGCGTCTACTCCGGCAGCATCATCGAGGTCTTCGGCCGCACGGGCGTGGGCGAGCACGCCACCCGTTCCACCCTGACCCGCATGGCGGGCCGTGGCCTGCTGCAGCGCCGCCGCGAGGGCCGCCGCATGTACTTCGGTCTCACCGACCGGGCGGCGGCGATCCTGCGCGACGGTGAGCACCGCATCTGGAAGCAGGGCGCCGTCAATGACGACTGGGACGGTACGTGGACGCTGCTCACCTTCTCCTTGCCCGAGTCCAGCCAGCGGCAGCGCCACGACCTGCGCTCCCAGCTGACCTGGGCGGGCTTCGGCCCACTCATCGGCGGCCTGTGGATCGCGCCGGGCCGGGCGGACGTCACCGCGATCACGGAGGACCCCGAACTCGGCTCCCACGTCAGGGTGTTCCGCTCCACCGCGGACCCCGCCACCGACATCTCCCGCATGGTGCACGAGACCTGGGACCTCGCGACCCCTTCGGCCGGCTACGCCGCCTTCCTCGACCGCTGGTCCGCGTTCGCGGACGGCCGCGGCGCGTCCGACGTCGACGAACTCGCCGTCAAGCTCCGCCTGCTGACGGAGTGGCTCCAGATCGTCCGCGCCGACCCCCACCTCCCGATCCAGCACCTCCCGGCCGACTGGCCCGCCGCCGCGGCGGAGGACGTCTTCCGCCGCGCCGACGCCCGCGTCGACGCGGCGTCCCGGGCGCTGGCGGAGGAGCTGCTGGAAACGGTGCCGCTGCGCGAGTGACGGATACCGGCCGCCGCCCTGGACGCCCCCGCCTCGACGTACTCTCCCCATGCCCGTTGCGGCGCGGGGTGCCCGGCCGGGGCGGTGATCCGCCTGGCGGTGTCCGGTCTGGCGAACGCCTGGACGGCGGGGTGCGCCGGGTGCCGGTGATCGCCGCCGGGTTCACCGGTTCGGAGATCACCTCCACCTGTCGGGAGCGGGGCATCGAGGTGACGGTCGCCGAGCGCGGCCCCGCACCCCTGGTGGACGCGGGGACCGGCAGGGCCGGGGCGGCGCAGGGCAGTCGTCGATCCGGTAGTACCTCCTCTGGAAGGAGAACCGCTGTCCGGCGGGCGTGTTCCACAGGCCGGTGACGACGACCGGCTGCTCTTCGAGCCGGTCGAACCGTGCCCGGTGGCGGGGAAAGGGATGCCGAATGCCCGGTGTCAGCGCTCGTATCAGCCGGTGCCCCGGCCGAGTTCGACGCGCCCGCCGCTCATCGTGTCGACGATGGCGACGATGACGGCCGGCAGACCGGGTGAGCGGAACGTCGCCGCGGTCAGCAGGGTGCCGAGCCGGATGCGCCGGGTGTCGCGGGCCGGCCCGGCGAGGGTGGTCCACAGGTCGCTCGGCACGGTGTGCGGGTCCTGCCGGTCCACACCGAGGAGGTGGCTGAGGAGGCGTGGAATCCGCCGGGGGCGCCCGCGGCTGGGCGTTCCGCCAGGGCGCGGCGAGCACACTGGGACCGCGCGGTATCCGCGTCAACTGTGTCCGGATCGGGGCCCTCCGGTCGGCGATGGCGGCCAGCAACTCCCCACCGAGGGCCGCGAGGCCCGCCGTCGCGCCATCGTCCTCGGCACGGAGGGACGCTCTGGGACCCGGCCTACGCGGCCCTGTTCCCGGCCGGCGACAAGGCGCGCTGGATCTCCGGGCACATCCTCACCATCGAGGGCGGCGGCATGGGCCGCCCGCCCCGCTGAACGGCTCCCGCCTCGGCCTTCCGTTCAGCGGAAGGCGCCCTGTTGGCAGGCCCGTGTCCGCAGCACTCTGGAAATCGTCGGCGTTCCAATCCGGCCCCTCGGGGCAACCGGCGTCCGAAGCCCGCAAGCCTCCGGTCCGCAGTCCGAAACGCACAACCCGAAACCCACAACCCCGGGTCCTCAGTCCCAGTCCGCAATCCGTCGATGCGTCGGGTCCGCCCGCACGCAAGGGAGATGACGATGACGTCATTCGCGCGCAACCAGTGGTACGTGGCCGCCTACGGCAGCGAGATCGGGAGGGAGTTGTTCAGCCGCACCGTCTGCGGCGAGTCGATCCTTTTCTGGCGTACTGAGGCGGGCGAGGTCACCGCCATGGCGGACCACTGCGTACACCGCCGTTTCCCGCTCTCCGAGAAGCCGAGCCGGCTGGACGGTGACACGGTCGTCTGCGGCTACCACGGCTTCACGTACGGTGCCGACGGCGTGTGCGTGAGCGTGCCCGGCCAGAAGCGCGTGCCCCGTACCGCCCGGCTCGCCTCCTACCCCGTCAAGGAGCAGGACTCCTTCGTGTGGGTGTGGATCGGCGACAAGGACAAGGCCGACGAGGCCTTGGTACCCCGCGCCCCCTGGCTGGACTCGCCCGACTACACCACCGTCAGCGGCATGGAACCGCTGGCGGCCCGCTACGGCCTCCTCGTCGACAACCTGCTCGACCTGTCCCACGAGACGTACCTGCACGGCGGCTATATCGGCACCCCCGAGGTCGCCGAGACCCCCATCACCACCGAGGTCGACGAGAGGGCGGGCGTCGTGTACGTCAGCCGTCACATGGACGACGCGGCCTGCCCACCGTTCTACGCCAGGTCCACCGGCATCACCGGCCGCATCACGCGCTGGCAGGACATCGAGTACCACGCTCCCTGCCTGTACCTGTTGCACTCGCGCATCGCCCCCGTCGGCGCACCCGGCCCGCGAGAGGACGGCAGCGACCCGGACGCCTTCCACGTCGAGGTCGTCTACGCCATCACCCCCGAGACCGAGCACAGCACCCACGACTTCTGGGCCGTGGCCCGCGACTTCGCCCTGGACGACCAGGAGGTCTCCCACTTCCTGCACGAGAACAACCGCACCGTCGTCCTCCAGGACGTCGTCGCCCTGGACAAACTGGAGCAGGTCATCGCCTCCGAGCCGGCCGGGACGCAGGAGCTCAGCATCAACATCGACACCGGTGGCCTGGCCGCCCGCCGCATCCTCAAGCGGATGGTCGAGGCCGGCACGGCCGCATCCACGGCGGCCGGACCCGAGGCGGCCGTCCGATGAGTCCGCAGCCCACGACGATGCTCGACGGAGACACGGTCTACCGGATCGTTTGGGTCCCCGGCACGGACCGGCTGCGCGGCTGGTGCTGGTGCGGTGAGTCCCGGGAGTCCGAGGACCCGGTGGAGCTGTGGGAGTGGTTGCTCGCGCATCCCGACGAGCACCCGGGCCGTGGGACCGACCCCGCCCCGGGCCCCGCGCCCCGCCCCCACCGACTCGTCGGCTCCTGACCGCGTACTGGCGTACTCAAGGACCTCTGATGACCACAAGCAACACCGCAGCCGAGGCCGAACTCGACCTCGTCGTGGCCCGCCGCACCGACGCAGCCGACGGTGTGGTCTCCCTCGACCTGCGCCGGGCCGACCACGCCCCCCTGCCCGCCTGGACGCCCGGCGCACACATCGACCTGGTGCTCGCCCCGGATCTCGTACGGCAGTACTCGCTGTGCTCGTCGCCGGACGCCACCCACGTATGGCGCGTCGCCGTCCTGCGGGAGGACGAGGGGCGCGGCGGATCCCTCCAGGTGCACGACAAGCTGGCCGAGGGCGACCCGGTCCGGGTGCGCGGCCCGCGCAACCACTTCCTCCTGGAGCGCGCCGAGCGGTACCTCTTCATCGCCGGCGGCATCGGCATCACCCCGATCATCCCGATGCTGGAGCGGGCAGAACGGCAGGGATCCGCATGGGAGTTGGTGTACGGAGGGCGTACGCTTTCGTCGATGGCCTTCCGTGAGGCACTCGTCACGCGGTACGGGGAGCGAGTGCGGGTTCGACCTGAGGACGCGTACGGGCTCCTCGACCTCGACGCGCTCCTGGGGACGCCGCGGCCCGGCACACTCGTCTACTGCTGCGGCCCGGAACCACTCCTCAAGGCCGTCGAGGAGCGGTGCGCCGACTGGCCGCCCGGCACCCTCCACGTCGAGCGGTTCGCGCCGAAGGAGCTTCATGCTCCTGTACGGGACGGGGCGTTCGAGGTCGAGCTGGCGCAGACCGGCGTCACGGTGACCGTCCCGCCGGACAAGTCCGTGCTGCGGGCGGTCGAGGAGGCCGGGGTGCAGGTCCTCTTCTCCTGCCAGGAGGGCACGTGCGGCACCTGCGAGACGGCCGTGCTGGAGGGCACGGTCGACCACCGAGACTCCCTCCTCACACCCGCCGAACAGGATGCGCACGAAACGATGATGATCTGCGTCTCACGGGCGGCGTGCCCGAGGCTCGTCCTGGATCTTTGACGGCCGGCGTCGCCCGGGGGCTCGTCCCGGATCCTCGACGGCCGTATGACGGGCCGGTACGACGGCCGGGGCATGCCGCCAGGACGGCCCGCACCGAAGGTCTTGCGTGGCCCCCACCGCCGACCTAGCCCGGACACGCCGGTTACGAGCAGCCGCCCCCCACCCGACCCCTGAGGAGGCCGAGGGAAGGATGAGAGCGCGCTCGCGAGAGCCCGCGCCACCCGTCCGCGCCCCGGGGAACCGCCACGCTCGTGGTCGCCGGGGCATTCCGTTCCTGCCGGACCGCTCGCCATCCGACCAGCATCCCGTCGTCCAGAATACTCGCCAGAGCATTGACGGCCGTTACGGTTCTGCCTAGCTTTTCGGTGACGTACCCGAGTCCGCTGTGGAGCGGCGGGCACCCGCACAAGGAGGTCCGCATGCAGCGCCGAGCCCCGACCGACAGCTGCTCGGTGACGGCCAGGGCTCTGCAGGTGCTGGAGGCCTTCACTCCGGACCGGCCCGTCCTGCGGCTCGCCGAAATCTCACGCCACACCGGCCTGCCCCTCACTACCACCCACCGGCTGGTGAAGGAACTGGCCGGCTGGGGCGCGCTCGAACGTGAGCCGGACGGCGGCTACCGCATCGGGCTGCGGCTGTGGGAGATCGCCTCCCTCGCCCCGCGTGGCCTCGGCCTGCGCGAGGCCGCCCTGCCCTACCTCTCCGACCTCGGGCACATCACCCGCGAGAACGTGCAGCTCGCCGTCCGCGAGGAGCTGTCCGTCGTCTACGTGGAGCGCCTCGCCGGCCGTGGCGCGGTCCGGGTCCTCACCCGCGTCGGCGGGAGATTCGACCTCGCGCCCACCGGCGTCGGCCTCGTCCTCCTCGCCCATGCACCCCGGGAGATCCAGGAACGCGTGCTCGCACGGCCGCTCGTCCGGCACACGGAGAAGACCCTGTGCACCCCGGACGAGGTCCGCCGCGCCCTCGCCGAAGTGCGCCGCACCGGGGTCGCCATCAGCGACCGGCAGGTGACGATGGACGCCATGTCCGTCGCCGCCCCCGTGTACGGGCCGGACAACACCGTCGTCTCGGCCGTCTCGGTCGTCGCCCACGCCGACGCCGTGAACCCGCACGCCCTCGCCCCGCTGGTGCAGGTCGCGGCGCGCGGGATCTCACGGTCCCTCGGGGCACGGCTCAGGTCCTCGGTCGCCTGACGGACACGATCGGGCCGCCTGACGGACGGACACGGCCAGGTGGCAGAGCGGATACGGAGGTCCAGCCAGGCGGTTTCCGGGCGGACTTCAGGTCCGTCTTCAAAGTCGCTCATGGAGCTGCTTCCGCGAAGTCGGCCGGCCGCTTCTACCTGCTGTCTCACACCCTCTCGTAGAGGACCGGTTCCTCTGCATTGCCGATGAAGGCCGGGCCGCAGTGTGGTGGCAGACTTCGCCCGCCCCGAGAGGTCCAGTTCGGTTCCGTGGTCGAGCTGGGCCGGCGGGATGGCCTGATCATCGGCGCCGGAGGTGAACCGCCACTCGGTGTGGGTGGCAGTGGAGTAGAGGGTGACCTGGGCTTGCGGCCACAGATGTTATAGGGCGTTTTCCTCTCGATGCCGACGCGTGGGCGTGGCCGGTGCCGGAGCGGCGCCCGCCACGCCCTGCGTGTCAGAAGGTCAGGCTCCAGCGGTCGAGGTAGCCGGGTTCGGGTTGGAAGATGCCGGGGGTGTCGTCCGTGACCCGCAGCTTCCAGGTGCCGTTGGCGGGGACTGCGGAGGCGTCGACGGTGTACGTCGCATGGATCTCGCCTTCGCCGGTGTCCCAGTACCAGGGCTTGACCGGGATCTCCGTTCCGTTCTCGCTGACGAGGGTGACGACCTGGCCGCCGACCCAGGGGTGGACGAGGTCGATGGTCACCTTGAGGTCGCTGGGCGCGTTGCCCTTGCGGCCGGTCACGATCAACGGGGACTCGATCGTCTTCCAGTTGGGGATGTCGTAGCGGGCGGGGTTGACGAAGTAGCGCCCACCGGAGGCCAGGACGGGCCAGTCGAAGCGCACGGTGCGCCGGGCCTTGTGCTGGGCGGTGTTCTCGACGGTGACGGCCGTCTTGAAGATGCCGGCCTTCTTGGGTGTGCCGCTGATCAGGCCGGTGCGCGGGTTGATGGAGAGGCCCTTGGGCAGGTTGTGCGCGGAGTAGTTCAGCTCTCCGGCGCTGGAGCCGACCGCTTCTATCTGGCGGGTGGTGGGCTGGCCGACGGCGACGGGACGGGTGGAGGGCGCCGTGACGGCGATGTGGCTGACGTAGCGGCTGCCGACGCTGACCGCGGCCCAGGCGTTGCCGACCGCTTCATAGGTGGCGCTGCCCCGCCCGAACAGGTCGGCGGCCGCCTGGAGGGTGGCGGTGCGGGCCGCGGCGTAATCGGTGGTGCTGGTCATGTACGTGGTCAGGGCCCGGTACCAGATGTCGGTCGCGTTGCGCAGGCCGATGCCGGCGACCGGGAGGCCGTCGTAGGTGGGGCTGTCGTAGTCGACGCCGTTGATCGTCTTCTTCCCGCTGCCTTCGGACAGAAGGTAGAAGAAGTGGTTCGCCGGGCCGGAGCTGTGGTGGACGTCCTGCTTTCCGGTGTCCGGGGTCCAGTAGTCCTGTGAGGTGCCCTTGACGGGGTCGGCGTCCTTGGAGGGCTGATCCATGTAGCGCAACGGCTTGCCGGTGCCGCGGACGTCGGCGAGTTCGCCGATGGTGTAGTCGGGGACGTCGGCGGGACTGTTCGCGAAGAACTCCACGGCAGTGGCCATGATGTCGCTGGTCGCCTCGTTCAGACCGCCGGACTCGCCGGAGTAGGTGAGGTTGGCGCTGGCGTAGGTGACACCGTGGGTCATCTCATGGGCGGCGATGTCGAGTTCGGTCAGCGGGTTGGCGTTGCCGTGGCCGTCGCCGTAGGTCATGCAGAAACAGAGGTCGTCCCAGAAGGCGTTGGCGAAGCCGTCGCCGAAGTGGACGCGGGAGAGGGCTCCGACACCGTTGTCGGCGATGCCGTTGCGGCCGAAGCGTTCCTTGTAGAAGTCCCAGGTCTCGCGCTGGCCGTAAGCGGCGTCCACGGCGGCGGTCTGGCGGTCAGCATTGGTGCCGTCGCCCCAGACGTCGTCATCGTCGGTGACCAGGTCGCCGTTGCCGCCGGCGCCGGTCATGTCGTACGTCTTGTGCCCGCCGCGCTCCGGGTCGGTCAGCTCGTAGACACCGTTGTCGTTCACCGTGCCTATCTCGACCTGGCCGCTGTAGCGGCTGTGGCCGACGCCGGAGTGGATCTCCTCGACGCTTCGGAGCCGCTTACCCGTCGCGGCGTCCGTGACCACGTCGAGCCGGCTCGGCGTCCCGTCGGTCTGCGTGCCGGTGACGTAGGACTGCCAGGCGAGGGTGGGCTTGCCGTCGCCGATGAAGACGACGAGGCGGGAGTCACCGCTCGCGGCCGGGTTGCGGGTGCGCTCGTTCTTGGCCGCGGAGAGCGCGGATTTTTTCGCCTCCGCGGCGCTGACCGCCGCCTTCGTCGTGGGCACCGTGATCCGCGCGGACGACGCCTTGGTGACCGTGCGGGTGCCCGCCCGTTCGTGGACCACCAGGTCGCCGCCGATGACGGGCAGGCCGGCGTAGGTGCGCTCGTAGCGCGTGTGCACCGTGCCGTCGGCGTCTTCGATGACGTCCTTGGGTATCAGCGCCTCCTGTCCGCCCAGTCGCAGGGCGCGGGCGGTGGTGGCGCGATCGTCGGACTCCGCCTCGAGCAGCCGCTTGCGCTGCGCGGCGGAGAGCACCTCGGGGCGGCCGGCGGGACGGGACTCCGCGACGATCTTGCGCGGCGCCGCCTCGTCCCGGTCGGACGCGGCGACGGCGTCGGTCGCCGGGATGAAGGGGGTCAGCAATGCGGCGAGAGCCACGGCGGCGGTCACAGCGACAAAGCCGCGTACGCCGCGCCCGCGGCGGTCGGGAGAGGGATTCGGGGATGAAGTGGCTCCCGTGTCGAACGGGTGGCTGTTCACTCGTGCAGCTCCTTGTGTCGGCCGGTAGAACGGCCGCTCGGGAAGGGAACGTTGGAGACCCTTGACGGCTCCGAGAAAAGTGACGTGCGAGGGATGTTCGCGCGACGCGGTGGATCGTTTCAGCATGTCCGCCCTGTGTCACCACTGCGGAGATCAATGTCCGAAAGTCGGAGAACTTGTCGCCGCGGGCCCTCCAGAGAGCGGTATCGGCCACGTGCGGATTTACCGTGCGGCAACATCGGGATTACGTTGCCGAACGCCTGTTTTCAGTCATGGCTTTCTGTGTCATGCGTTGCCCGGTTGACGCGAGTATGCGCGACTTTTCGCTGACCAGGGCAGCGGCGTTGCAGCAGTCGAAGGCATCCGAGGG
This sequence comes from Streptomyces sp. MK7, assembly GCF_032658145.1. Taxonomy (NCBI): domain Bacteria; kingdom Bacillati; phylum Actinomycetota; class Actinomycetes; order Kitasatosporales; family Streptomycetaceae; genus Streptomyces; species Streptomyces sp. MK7. The sequence continues at coordinate 14,256 of NZ_JAVACL010000035.1, read as the reverse complement.
CTCAACGAACCTGCGGCATCGAAACTTTCGAGCCAGTACCCGAGGGTCGCTGGGTCAACCGGGTGGGCGGTGCGCCGGCGGTGTGGCAGACAGGAGCGCGCCGGACCCTGGCGAGACTCGTCCAGGTCCGCTTGGGCCGCCCGGAACCAGATCTGGTGGGAGATTGTTCGGATCGCCATCGGCCCGTCAGCCCGAATGCCCATGCTGCTCCCCGTCACCAGCCGGGCCGGGTCTCGGGCCTCATCGGGCGGGGCGGCGGCTCTTTCCCGTCGACCACCGACACCGCCCTGCGAAGGCGGTGTCCGAGCAACGACCGCACCCGGCCTCGGCGATGTCGTCATCACCGCGATGCGGCGGCCCGCGGCCCTGCCGAGCCCTGGACGAACGCCGGCGAGCCCTCCGACCGCGCCCCGCTGAGGCGGCCGTCACCCTCACCGCTTTCCTGACCGCTCTTCACCGCCCCGCCCCGCACGAGGCACCCGCAGGACGGGGCCGCAGTGGCCCGCCGGCCGACACTCGCGCTCACACCCCGGCCCGCGTCGAACGACGCGGGCCCAGGCAGTCAGGGCAAGGCAGGTGATGGGCGGTCAGTCCACCGACCGTACGGCGGGCATGGCGAGGGAGACCGGACCGGTTTCGGCGCCGCTCTTGCAGGAGTCGTGACAGTCCTTCTCCAGGCTGCAGCACAGGGAGCAGATCGCCCCGTGGTGGAAGGGGCAGTTGGCCACGTCTGGGCGCTCGAAGTCGGTCGCACATACCGAGCAGGTCAGCGTCGCCGCCGACGGCAGACCGTTCGCGCCGAGGAGCGGTTCGTCGAGGTCGTCGACGCGGGCGATGTAGTACTTGCCCTTGGTGAGCACCGCGAGCAGCGGCGAGAGCACCATCGCCAGGAACAGGGCTATGAAGGGCGAGTACGCCTTGCCGTAGTCCCCGAAGGCCTCGAAGTACGCGGCGATGGAGACCGCCGAGGCAATCAGCATCGAGCCGAAGCCCACGGGGTTGAAGTTGTGCAGGTGGGCCCGCTTGAACTCGATGTACGAGGGGCTGAGCTCGAGCGGCTTGTTGATGACCAGGTCGGCGACGACCGCGCCGATCCAGGCGATGGCCACGTTGGAGTAGAAGCCGAGTACCGTGTTGAGGAAGCCGAATACGCCGCCCTCCATCAGGGCCAGCGCGATACCGACGTTAAGGAAGATGTAGACCACGCGGCCGGGGTGACGGTGGGTCAGCCGGGAGAAGAAGTTCGACCAGGACAGTGAACCGGAGTACGCGTTCGTCGAGTTGATCTTTATCTGGGACAGGATCACGAAGAAAGTGGCGAGGCCCAGGGCCACCGGCGCGGCGAAGGTCTTGAACCCGGAGACGTACTGCTGGATGGGCTCGTTGGCCTTGGTCAGGCCCACGCTGCCGGCGATGTAGAAGGCGAGGAAGGCGCCGCCGATCTGCTTCAGCGCGCCGAGGATCACCCAGCCCGGACCGGCGGAGAGCACCGCGCCCCACCACTTCTTGGAGATCTCCGTCGTCTTGTCGGGCATGAATCGCAGGTAGTCGACCTGCTCACCGATCTGCGCGATCAGCGACAGGGCCACACCCGCACCGGCGCCGATGCCGAGCATGCTGATGCCGGATCCGGTCGGTGACTCGCCTGCGAAGTGGGTGAACTGCGAGAACCTGCCCGGCTCCTGGATGGCGATGGACACGAACGGGGCGACCATCAGCACCAGCCAGACCGGCTGCGTCCACACCTGCATCTTCGACAGCGCGGTCATGCCGTAGATCACCAGCGGCAGGATGATCAGTGAGCAGATGAGATACCCGATGGCGAGCGGGATGTGCAGACCCAACTCCAGGGCCTGCGCCATGATCGAGCCCTCGAGAGCGAAGAAGATGAAGGTGAAGCTGGCGTAGATGACCGAGGTCAGGGTCGAGCCCAGGTAGCCGAAGCCCGCGCCCCGGGTCAGCAGGTCCATGTCGATGGAGTACTTCGCCGAGTAGTAGGAGATCGGGATGCCGGTCAGGAAGATGACCACCGCTGCAGCCAGGATCGCCACCATCGCGCTGGAGAAGCCGTTGGAGATTGCGATCGAGCCGCCGATCGCGAAGTCCGCAAGATACGCGATGCCGCCCAGGGCCGTGGTGGCCACTACGTACGGAGTCCAGCGGCGGAAGGACTTCGGTGCGTAGCGCAGCGAGTAGTCCTCCAGCGTGTCGTTCTGCGTCCAGTCGTTGTACGTCCGGCTGCTCGCCGTCGCCGGCGATGCCTCTCTGTCGACGATCTCCGTCACGGCTCTTCCCTCTTCCGCATGTATGGTCACCGCCCGGACAGCCCGGGGGAGTTCCACGGAAGATTCGCGCCGCATTGTTTCTCGAACGTTTCGCATCCTTTAAGAAGGAGCTTTTTGACGAGCCTTTTTTGTGACGCGCGTAGATGAAAGGCTTCAGGTGTCAAAATCGGCCTGAAATGTAAACGCTTCAGGGTGCCTGTGGGCTGGTCTGTCAGTTGTTGCAGGAGCTTGCATAGAGCTGGTCGGTGAAGTTTTGTCAGAATTCCATGCGTGTCCGCCCCACAGGTACCGGCGTACGTGCGTGTCGTACTCCTTGCGCAACAGGCGGGCGGAGATGCCCTTGAGGGAGTTGGCCAGCTTGGAGAGCTGGACCTTCGGCGGGTAGTGCACGAGCAGGTGTACGTGATCCTCCTCGCCGTTGAACTGCTTCAGGTCGGCCTCGAAGTCCGTGCAGACCTCTCGCATGATCTCTTCGCAGCGCGTCAGCATGGCGTCCGTCATGGCCTTGCGTCGATACTTGGTGACGAACACCAAATGCACGTGCAGGTTGTAGACGACGTGACGGCCGGTGCGCATGTCAGGGTTGGGATTCCAGCGTGGTGACATAAACCAACAGTGTATGGTGACCGTCATGAGTGAACTCGGCCTGGTGAAAACGGCAGTTCGGGCACCGTGCCCGACTGGCGCTCAGCCCCGCCGAGATCCGCATCCTCGATGCCCAGGCGCATGCGGCCCGCACCATGTGGAACTGCCTCCACTCCTGGTGGACGATGACACCGAAGATGCCCGGTACGGCGGCCGGCTCGTCAAGGTTCCCGCCCCGCACACCTCCCAGCGGTGCTCAGCCTGCGGATTCACCACCCGCGGCAGCCGAGAGAGCCAGGAACTGTTCGCCTGCAAGAACCCCGACTGCGGCTGGACGGCGAACGCCGACTGGAACGCGGCCCGGAACATCTTGCACCTGTACCGGATCGGCCACGTCATCGTGGAGGTCCCGGCCGCCGGAAGGCGCGGTCGCAGGGCGGGTAAAACCGTCAAGCCTGTCGCCGCAAGGTAGACAGGAATCCCCTTCCTGAGCTTGCGAAGGGAGGGGAGAGCTTCAAAAGTTCCCCTCCCTCACGGCGCAGGGACCGGGATTCTGGAACTTCGGGTTCTTCAACGTCACCAACGGCCTTCCCGAGCGGACCATCAAGGGACACGAGACGGAGTGGGTCGATCGCTTCTCGGACATGCTGGAGTACAACAAGAACGGCGCAACGCCTCAGGACGCGGCGGTCTACGGCAACTACCTCGAGGACAGCGCGCATCTGCGGGCCAGCTTCGAGTGGTTCGGGCCCTGAACAAGGACGTCGCCGACAACGCCGTCTACGGCAAGAAGAGGCTGACGATGCCCGTGCTGGCCCTCGGCGCCCAGTACAGCCTCGGCAACATCCTCCCGGACCAGGTCCGCCACTACGGGACCGACGTCACGGGCGAGGTCGTCGCCGACTCCGGCCACTGGATGTGGGAGGAGAAGCCCGCCGAGATGACCGCGCGCCTCCTGAACTTGCTCGGCCGCTGACCCTGGCCGCTGACTGCCGGCCACAGGAACTCACCGCCCCGGCCGGCACCGCCGTGGACACGGACCGGCCAGGGCCCAGCACCAGCAGGGGTGCGGTGCCCTGGCCGGCAGGAGTGCCGGTCCGGGCGGCGGTGACAGTCCGCCCGGCGATCAGGCGATCCGCCAGGCGGCCGCACGACTGCCGAAGGCCAATGGGGCGGGGGCGAGCAGTGGCTGTCAGTCCGCCTCGGGGGCGGCGGCCACCCCCCTGGGCGCGCGTGTTCCGCGAAGGCGTCGCCTCTTCTCCCGGGACTGCGGCGCTGCCCGTCCGCAGGACCCCGAACACCGTACAGGACACGGACGACGCCACGTTCACCCGCCATCACGCCCCACAGCGCGGGCGGCTCCTGTACCCCCGCAAAGGCGGCCGAGCGAGCCGCGCTGCCGACACGCCCCGAGAGACACAACGTTCCCGTTCTTCGTGGATCCGCCATGCTTTGGCGTTCCCGCCGACATCGCACCGTCCCGTTCCGTGATTGCCGGACCGGTCTCACACTGACGTATCCAGCAATGCTGCCGGATCGATGAAAGGCCGCACACCATGCCCATGTTCAGCGACGGGATTGCCGAGACCGAACTGCCTGCCGACTCGGCCGTGACGACCGATGTCGTGGTCGTCGGTTCCGGCCCGGCGGGTGCCTCTGCCGCGCTGCTGCTGTCGACGCTGGGCGTCGACACCATCATGATCTCGAAGTACCGGTGGACGGCCAACACTCCCCGCGCGCACATCACCAACCAGCGGGCCATGGAGGTCTTTCGCGATCTCGGCATCGAGGACCAGGTGCTCGCGGACGCCACCGAACACGGCCTGGTCGGCGACACGGTGTTCTGCACGAGCATCGCCGGCGAGGAGATCGGCCGGATCCACACCTGGGGCACACGCCCCGACCGGGAGGCCGACTACCGTCTCGCGTCGCCCTGTCTGACCGTCGACATCCCACAGACCTATCTCGAGCCGATCCTGGTGCGCAACGCGACGCAGCGCGGTGCCCAGACCCGGTTCTCCACCGAGTACCTCACCCACTCCCAGGACGCCGACGGCGTCACCGTCCAGGCCCTGGACCGGCTCACCGGGCAGGAGTACAGCATCCGCGCCAAGTACCTGATCGGTGCGGACGGCGCCCGCTCCAAGGTGGCCGCGGACATCGGCCTGCCGTTCGAAGGTGCCATGGACATCGCGGGGTCGATGAACATCACCTTCAAGGCCGACATCACCCGTCACGTCGCCCATCGGCCCTCCGTTCTGTACTGGGTCATCCAGCCGGGCTCGAACGTGGGCGGCATCGGTGCCGGACTGGTGCGCATGGTCCGCCCATGGAACGAGTGGCTGATCGTGTGGGGCTACGACATCGCCGAAGAGCCCCCGGTGGTCGACGAGCAGGCCGCCGTCCAGATCGTGCGCAGCCTGCTGGGGATCCCGGATCTCGACGTGGAGATCACCGGGACCAGCCTGTGGGGCAACAACGAGATGTACGCGACCCGGCTGCAGCAAGGGCGGGTCTTCTGTGCGGGTGACGCCGTTCACCGGCACCCGCCGAGCAACGGCCTGGGGTCCAACACCTCCGTCCAGGACGCATACAACCTCGCCTGGAAGATCGCTGCCGTTCTCAAGGGGCATGCCGGTCCGTCCCTGCTGGAGACGTACAGCACCGAGCGAGCGCCCGTCGCCGAGCGCATCGTCAAGCGGGCCAACAGGTCCAGCCGCGAGTTCGTGGAGATCTTCAAGGCGCTGGGCGTCCTCGATGCGAAGACCGAGACGGAGATGGCAGCGGCCATCGAGGAGCGCAAGGCCAACACTCCTGCCGGCGCCGCCAAGCGGGCCGCCCTGGTGCGGGCGATGGACCTGAAGAACTACGAGTTCAACGCGCACGGTGTTGAACTCGGCCAGCACTACACCTCGACGGCTGTCGTCTCCGACGGCTCCGAACCGCCCGCCCCCGCACGCGATGCCGACCTCTACTACGAGATGTCCACCGTCCCCGGCGCGCACCTGCCGCACGCCTGGGTCGGCAACAGCGCGCAGCGCCGCGCTCTCATGGACCTGGCCCCCTACGACCGCTGGACACTCCTGACCGGCATCGCGGGCGAGCCGTGGGAAGAAGCGGCCGAGAAGGTCGGCCAGAGCCTGGGCATCCCGCTCACGACCGTCGTCATCGGCCCGGGCCGCGAAGTGAGCGACCTGTACTACGACTGGGCCAAGCTCCGCGAGATCGGCGAAAGCGGAGTGCTGCTGGTGCGCCCCGACAAGCACATCGCCTGGCGGGCCATGGAGCTGCCCGAGAACCCTGAAGACGAGCTGCGGCACGCCCTGCTCGCGATCCTGGGAAGGGACTGAACGCATGCAGTTCGTACACGACACGCTCCCGCAGCGGGTGCGGTTCGCCTCCGGAGCGGCCGCGGAGGGGCTCGCGGCCGAAGTCGCCGCGCTCGGCGTGCGGCGGCTGATGGTCATCGCGGGAACGGCCGAGAAGGACCTGGCCGACCGCATCACCGCGGGTCTGCCTGTGGTTCACCGGCACAACGACGTCGTCATGCACGTGCCCGGCGAGGTTGCTCAGCGGGCGCGGGCAGCCGCCGCCGAGTGGGACGTCGACGCCCTGGTCAGTGTCGGAGGCGGTTCGACCACCGGCCTCGCCAAGGCGGTCGCGCTGACCACGGGGCTGCCGATCATCGCGGTACCCACCACCTACGCCGGCTCCGAGGCCACCGCCGTCTGGGGGATGACCGAGGACTCCGTCAAGACCACCGGAACCGATCCGAAGGTCCTGCCGCGCGCGATCGTCTACGACGCCGCACTGTTGCTCTCCCTGCCCGTCGAGCTGAGCGTCGCTTCGGGCCTGAACGCCCTGGCGCACTGCGTGGACTCCATGTGGGCCCCGCGGACCGACCCCATCAACCAGGCCCTGGCCGTCGAGGGCGCCCGGGCACTGCGCGTCGGCCTGCCGATGGTCGTCGCGCAGCCGGATTCGGTGGAAGGCCGGGAAAAGGCGCTGTACGGCGCCTACCTGTCCGCGTCGGCGTTCGCGTCCGCGGGCGCCGGGCTGCACCACAAGATCTGTCACGTGCTGGGCGGCATGTTCAACCTTCCGCACGCCCAGACCCACGCCGTCGTCCTGCCGCATGTCCTCGCGTTCAACGCTCCGGGTGTTCCGGAGGCCGAGCAGCGCCTCGCCGCGGCCCTCGGCGCGCCCACCGCCAACGAGGGACTGGCACGGCTGCGTGACCAGCTGAACGCCCCGCGCTCACTGGAAGACCTCGGGATGCCCGAGGCGGGCATCCCCGACGCCGCCGAGGCCGTCGTCGCCGCTGCCCCGGCCGGCAACCCGCGGCCGGTCACTCTCGATGCGATCACCGAGCTCGTCCGCATGGCCTGGGAAGGAACCGAACCGCGATGACCCACAACACCACCGTCCCCGGTGCCCCTGTCCCGACCGAGCAGCAGGAGCGGGAGGCCGAGATCACCCGCAAGGCGGTCGAGTCCTTCGACGGCTGCACCGACCCTCGACTGCGTCAGGTCATGCAGGCACTGGTCCGCCACCTTCACGCGTTCGTACGGGAGGTCCGCCTCACCGAGCAGGAATGGAACAAGGGCATCGAGTTCCTCACCCGCACCGGTCACATCACCGACGAGCGTCGTCAGGAGTTCATCCTGCTGTCGGACGTGCTCGGCGCCTCCATGCAGACGGTCGCCGTCAACAACGAGGCGTACGGAGAGGCCACCGAAGCCACGGTCTTCGGACCGTTCTTCCTCGAGAACAGCCCCGAGATCGAGAATGGCGGCGACATCGCTCTCGGCGCCGAGGGAGAGCCCTGCTGGGTGGAAGGCACCGTCACCGATATCGCGGGCAAGCCGGTGCCCGGGGCACGGATCGAGGTGTGGGAAGCGGACGAGGACGGTTTCTACGACACCCAGTACGGCGACGACCGGATAGCGGCACGGGGACACGTCTTCACGGATTCCGACGGCCGCTACTCCCTCTGGGGTCTGACCCCGACGTCGTATCCCATCCCCCACGACGGGCCGGTGGGCAAGCTGCTGGAGGCGGTCGGCCGCTCGCCGATGCGAGCCCCGCACCTGCACTTCATGGTCAGCTCGCCCGGTCTGCGCACCCTGGTCACACACATCTTCGTCCGTGGCGGCGAGTTCCTCGACAGTGACACCGTGTTCGGGGTCAAGGAGTCGCTCGTCAAGGACTTCGAGGCGCAGCCGGCGGGTACGTCCACTCCGAACGGACGCGACCTCGGCGAGAGGGCCTGGTCCCGGGTCCGCTTCGACATCGTGCTGGCGCCCGACGGCACATGATCCGCTCCACCCGGTCTCCGGGCCGCAGATGACAGCTGCGGCCCGGAGACCGGCTGGGCTCATGCCTGTGACCGCGCCTCGCGCAGCACGTCTGTGGCCCGCAGCCCGAAACGCTCCTTGAACCGGTGGGAGAAGTGGGCGGCCGATCCGAATCCGCAACGGGCGGCCACCTCCGCAACGGTCATTTCTCCCCCCTCCTGCAACAGCGACCGGGCACGCTCCAGGCGACGCAGAAGCAGGTACTGCGGAACGGTCGAGCCACCTGAGGCGAACACACGCGACAGATGACGTTCGCTGATCCCGACGCCCCGGGCGATGCGGGCAGCCGAGAGCCCCGAGTCGGTGAGGTGCTCGTCGATGTACGCCTTGGCGACGGTCAGGTGCACCGTGGACAGGGAGGGTGGGCGACCGGTCACCACGGAGCCGAGCAGGTCCAGCAGAACGTCCTCGTCCACGCTCGCGGAGGATTCCCGGTGCAGTGCCTGAGCGACCAGCGTGGCCAGGGTCCTGGTCTGCACGATGCCGTCCTCGACGACCAGTGGCTGCGGCAGGGACGTCTGCCCGCCGAGATCACGCCACACCGCGCGCGGGACCTTGACCGCAAGCTCTTCCAGGCCGTGCGAGAAACCACGCATGAAGGGCTGGTCCGCGTCGCACACCAGCAGCTGTCCGGGATGCAGCAACTGGACCCCGTCGTCGTGGTAGAAGAAGGCGTCGCCCGCCAGGTTCAGGTAGCACGCCACGGCGTTCGAGGGGACTCGACGTATCTCCGCTCGGGGCCGTTCGACGACGTGGGGACTGCCGAGCACCCGGGCCACATGCACCCTGGGTAGCTGGAGGTTGATCTCCGTCGCGTCCAGGGCGGCGTCCTGCAGGGAACGGCAGCGCAGCCCGATCAGGGTTTGGGCATTGTGCTCTTCCCACAGGGCGATGCGTTCGGCTTCGGGCAGGCCCACGGTGCTGAATCGCACCGGAGCGCCTCTCGTCCCGCTCTTCATCCCTCCAGGGTAGAGGGCACGGTCTCGATCCCTTGAGGGCGGAGGTCACGGTCTCGCGGTGCTCGATCCGAGGTCGTCGACGCACTCTTCGATCACCGCGGAGACCTGCTCGATCGCGGGGGTGCTGCGACGGGCAAGGCGGGCGAGCGCCAGATCGATCGACTCGCTTTCGGCGAGTGGTACATAGGCCACGCTGCCGAGGCGGAGGCTCTGTACGGACTCGGGGACGAGCGCGACGCCGTGTCCGGCCGCGACGAAGACGACCAGGGTGGCCGTCTCGCCGACCTCCATCAGCGACGCGGGCTGGAATCCGGCCTGCCGGCACGCGGCCAGGACCCGGTCGTACATGGAGGAGCGGGCGCGGGACGGGTGGACGACGAACGGCTCACCGGCCAGGGCCTTAAGCGAGATGCGTCGTTGCCCTGCCAGCGGATGATGCGAGGGCAGCACGGCCACCAGGGATTCGGAGCGCAGCGGCGTGGTCCGGATGTCCTCGTGGTTCACCGCGCCACGGAGGACCGCGAGGTCGTACGTGCCGGCGAGCAGGCCGTCGACCAGGTCGGGGGTGAGGAGTTCGCCTCGCAGTTCCATGCTGATCCCGGGCAGCCGGGCACGCACGGTACGCGCGACCCGCGGCAGTACGTCGTAGGTGGCTGTGCCGATGAAGCCGATGGAGACGCGGCCGGCTTCGCCGGTGGCCAGCTCCCGCATGTGGAGCCGGGCCCGCTCCTCCTCGGCGACGAGGGCGCGTGCGTGCTCGACGAGGTGATGGCCGGCTTCGGTCAGCGCGACGTGCCGGGTGGACCGGGTGAACAGCGAGGTCCCGAGGTCCGTCTCCAGCTGTTTGATCTGTTGGGAGAGTGCCGGCTGCGCCATGTGCAGGCGGGCGGCCGCACGTCCGAAATGGCATTCCTCGGCCAGCGCCAGGAAGTACCGGATCTGCCGTAGTTCCATGAGTCCCTATTTTATATGGGTCGCTTATCAATCGATCGCGATTAGGTCTTGGACGCACTGAAGTGTGAGCTCCTACGGTGGCGGTGTGACCGACAGTTATCTCTACTCGGCAGCGCGAACCCCCTTCGGCCGGTTCTCGGGCGCTCTTGCCCATGTCCGCCCCGACGACCTCGCGGCACAGGTCATCAGCGGGACACTGGCACGGACACCCGGGCTGGAGCCGGCCGAGATCGGCGACGTGATCTGGGGAAACGCCAACGGTGCAGGTGAGGACAACCGCAACGTCGGCAGGATGGCCGTCCTGCTGGCCGGGCTGCCCACCTCGGTACCCGCCACGACCGTCAACCGTCTGTGCGGATCGTCCCTGGACGCCGCCCTCATCGCCTCGCGCGCCATCGAAAGCGGCGACGCGGACATCGTTCTCACCGGCGGGGTCGAGTCGATGACCCGGGCCCCGTGGGTCCTGCCCAAGCCCGAGCGCGCCTTCCCGCCGGGGGACGTGACCGCGGTGTCCACCACTCTCGGGTGGCGCCTGATCAACGAGCGCATGCCCAAGGAATGGACGGTCTCCCTGGGCGAGGCGAACGAGCAGCTGGCCGACCGCTTCGCCATCTCCCGGGAGCGTCAGGACGAATTCGCCGTACGCTCCCACCGTCTTGCCGACGACGCCTGGAACGCCGGCTTCTACGACGACTTGATCGTTCCCGTCACGGACCGCGACGGCACCGCTCTGCGGCGGGACGAGGGGATCCGCCCCGGTTCCACCATCGAGAAGCTCGCCACGCTCAAGCCGGCCTTCCGCACCGACGGCGTGATCACGGCCGGCAACGCCTCACCGCTGAGCGACGGCGCCTCGGCGGTCCTGCTCGGCTCGGGCTCGGCCGCGGCACGCATCGGCATCGATCCCGTGGCCCGCATAGCGGGCCGGGGAGTGTCCGCGGTGGACCCGCAGATGTTCGGTTACGCCCCCGTAGCGGCGGCGGACAGAGCACTGAAGCGTGCCGGCATCTCGTGGGCCGACGTGGCCGCGGTCGAACTGAACGAGGCATTCGCCGTGCAGGCTCTGGCCTGCGTGGACGCCTGGGACATCGATCCGGCGATCGTCAACGCCAAGGGCGGTGCCATAGCGCTCGGCCATCCGCTGGGCGCCTCCGGCGGCAGGCTTCTGGGCACGCTGTCCCGCCGCCTGCAGGAGTCGGAGCGGCGATGGGGCGTCGCGGCCATCTGCATCGGAGTCGGCCAGGCACTCGCCGTGGTCCTGGAGAACGTCACCGGGAGCAGCCGATGACCGCGCAGGTGTGCGCTGATCCGGACGAGGCGGTCGCCGGCATCCAGGACGGCTCGACGGTACTCGTGGGAGGCTTCGGAATGGCCGGCATGCCGGTGGCCCTGCTCGACGCCCTGATACGGCAGGGGGCCACGGACCTCACGGTCGTCTCCAACAACGCCGGAAACGGCGGCACCGGCCTTGCCGCGCTGCTGGCCGAGGGACGGGTGCGCAAGGTGATCTGCTCCTTCCCCCGCCAGGCGGACTCATGGGTGTTCGACGACCTCTACCGGGCGGGCAGGATCGAGCTCGAAGTGGTTCCCCAGGGCACCCTCGCCGAGCGGCTCAGGGCGGCCGGAGCAGGTATCGGCGCGTTCTTCTGCCCCACCGGCGCCGGCACGCTGCTCGCCGAGGGCAAGGAGGTACGCGAGATCAACGGCCGTATGCATGTACTGGAGTACCCCATCAGCGGAGACGTGGCGCTGATCAGTGCCCACCGTGCCGACCGGATGGGCAACCTCGTCTACCGCAAGACCGCCCGGAACTTCGGCCCCGTCATGGCCACGGCGGCCACCACGGTGGTCGCCCAGGTCCGCCGGATCGTCGAGACCGGCGCGATCGACCCGGAAACCGTTGTGACACCCAGCATCTTCGTCGATCGCGTGGTAGAGGTGGCTGATCACGCATGACCCAGAATCCTCCGGTCGCGAGCGGACAGGGCCCGCTGAGCAAGCACGAGGTCGCCGCCCTGGTGGCTCGTGACATTCCGCAAGGTGCCTACGTCAACCTGGGCATCGGCCAGCCGACCCTCGTCGCTGACCACTTGGCCGCCGGTTCCGGCGTCGTCCTGCACACCGAGAACGGCATGCTCAACATGGGACCCGCCGCGGCAGAGGGACAGGCCGATCCGGACCTGACCAACGCCGGCAAGGTCCCCGTCACCGAACTGCCCGGAGCCGCCTACTTCCACCACGCCGACTCCTTCGCGATGATGCGCGGCGGACATCTGGACATCTGCGTTCTCGGTGCGTTCCAGGTCTCCGCACACGGCGACCTGGCCAACTGGCACACGGGTGCGCCCGACGCCATTCCCGCGGTGGGCGGGGCCATGGACCTCGCGATCGGGGCGAAGCAGGTCTTCGTGATGATGGACCTCTTCACCAGGGACGGAGCGCCCAAGCTGGTAGGTGAGTGCAGCTACCCGCTCACCGGGCTCGCCTGTGTGAACCGCGTCTACACGGACCTGGCGGTGTTCGACATCACCCCGCGCGGGCTCAGCGTGAGGCAGACCTTCGGCATCGATGTGCCTGAACTCGCCGATCGCCTGGACCTGCCCTTGCTCGGCGTGGACGCGTGACCCTGCGAGCCGCTCGTCACGATCTTCGGAAACCGCGATCACCATCTGGTGGATCACGGCGGAGTGACACCCGGCCGGAAGCGAGGACGAGATCGAGGGTGCCCTGGCGCTCATGGACACGATGACCGTCGACGCTCTCGAAGGCCCCGACTTCGTCGATCACTGCACCCAGGCCCTGGAGCAGGTGATCGAGGCCAAGCGCGAGCACCGGGAGCCGCCGGCCGCACCGGAGCCGGAGGCCGAGCCCGGCCGGGTGCTGGACCTGATGGCCGCGCTGAACGCCTCCGTGCAGCAGGCCAGACAGGCACGCGGCGAGGGCCAGGGGGCCGAGGTCCACGAGATGCCCGCACCGAAGAAGAAGGCCGCGAAGAAGCAGCCCGCCAAGAAGACCGCCGCGAAGAAGACGACGGGGAAGAAGACGGCCGGCCGCCGGCCACGGAGCACGTGAGGTGCAGCAGGCGCGGGGCTACCGCCCACGCCTGTCAAGGGATGTCTGGTCACGCGCTTGCCGCGCGGTCAGCCTCACCCGTCCAGGTAGCCCAGCGCGGCGTCGGGCCGGCAGTGCCCGCACGCGTCGACGCCCTCGCTCAGCGCCCGCAGGGCGACGTCCCGCGGTACGGCTTTCCAGCGTTTGCCGGCCATGTGGCAGCCGCCGACGTGCACGGCGAGCGGCGGCGCATTGCGGTTCAGGCTGCTCTCCAGGATCCAGTCGGGTATCGACGGCCGGGCCCTTTCACCTCGCCGCCGTTCCTGCTCGCGGCGTTCGGCGTCGGCGATCTGCCGCCGTACCCGGTCCAGGGTGAGGACGAGCCAGGTCTCCAGAGTGCGGAGACGGGGCAGGTCAGGCGGCAGATCGGTCACACGTTCGATTCTATGGTCGGGGTGGAAGACTGCAATCCAAAGGGGCCGGTGTCCTGTGACATCCAAGCTTGAGCGTTGCCACCGAAGAGTGATGGCCAGTGGTTCGTGCCATCGAAGTTTGACCAGCCGGGGTGCTGGTGTGCCAGGGGTAGGGGTTGTGGGCTCGCGGAGGGCCTGCGCTTCGGCCCGGCCTTGAGGGGGCCTGTTGCCGTCGCGGGCGGGTCTCAAGTCTCCGTTCGTCGGGTTGACCCGTGGTGGTCGCAGCGACGACGGAATATCGCGCGGTACTCTCTCGGCCGCTGGCCCGTATGTCTGGCAAAGATGCTGCTGAACGCCCCAGGGTCGCCGTACCCGACGTCGGCGGCGATGCTCGCGACGGTCCTGTCGGTCGTCTCCAGCAGGTGTCTGGCTCGACGCACCCGGACCGTCTGCAGGTACGCGAGTGGCGTCTCGCCGGCTTCGTCGCCGAAGCGGCGGAGCATGGTTCTCGTGCTTACGTGGAACTCCTGGGCGAGGGCGGGCAGGTCATAGCGAGCACTGAGGTTCTGGTCGAGCCACCGCTTGACGCTGAGCGAGAACTCCCTGCCCACAGTGGGTATGAGCCCCGGGTCGACATAGGGAGCCTGCGTGG
>NZ_JAVACL010000034.1:0-87777 GCF_032658145.1 Streptomyces sp. MK7 | reverse complement strand
CCCACCGCCGACGCAACGCGAAACCACACACCGACAAAGGCTCGAACGAGCAGTCCCCAACTGCCGTATCGAGGCCCACTTCGGACCGCTGGGGTGGTCGGCCCGTGTCAGCGGCGGCCTGAGCCGGCTGGAAGGTGAGTCACCGAGATCGCTTGGCGGCGTTTGCCCGGTAGCGTTCCAGCGCGCCGATGGAGAGTGCCGATCCGGCCATCGGCCCGAACACGATCGAGTTCGAACCACCGCCGTGCTCTCGCTCCCAGATACGGAATCCGACCAGCAGGACAACGACTCCGAACAGCACGATCTGTATCCACCTGATGTTTACGGCCCGCTGGCCGTGACCATCAGCGTTGCTGTCTCTTTTGCGCACCGGGGCTCCTCTGCTCCTTCAGTGTGCCGACTGCACTGGTGCAGGAACGGCTGACCATGAACCATCGTGTCGGCGCCTGAGCAGGCCCAAGCTCCGCCCCCAGCCCAGTCTCCCCGGTGACCCCGACGGCCAAGGAAACGACACATCCAGGTGGCCGGCAGAGCCCAGTCCTCGGTGCTCTCGCCCTCGGTTCGGCGGGGACAATCGGGGTCCGAGCATGCGCGGTTCCCGCGGCTCGAACGGCTCCCAGGAGCAGTTGACGCGCAGTGCGGACGCGCGATTGCCCGCTCCAGCTGCCTGACGCCGGCCTCAGGCAGCGGTCGGAGGCGTGAAGTCGCCCACTGGCGGGTTGAGACGGGCAAAGCCTTCCTGGCGCTGGTAGGGGAAGTATGGGTAGGGCGCTGTCTTCCTGCTCGCCGCGTCGAGTTTCGCCATCTGGTCGGGTGTGAGTGCCCAGCCGACGGCACCGAGATTCTGGCGAAGCTGCTCCTCATTGCGGGCGCCGATGATGACGGAGGAGACGGTCGGCCGTTGCAGCAGCCAGTTGATGGCGATCTGTGGGATGGCCTTGCCGGTCTCCTGCGCGATCTCGTCGAGGACGTCGACCACCCGGTAGAGGTGCTCGTCATCGACCGGCGGGCCGTAGTCGGCGGTTTGGTGCAGCCGGCTGCCGGCGGGCAGCGGTTGGTCGCGGCGGACTTTGCCGGTGAGCCGCCCCCAGCCGAGCGGGCTCCAGACGAGCGCGCCGAGGCCCTGGTCGAGTCCGAGGGGCATCAGTTCCCACTCGTAGTCGCGGCCGACAAGGGAGTAGTAGACCTGATGTGCGATGTAGCGCGCGTGGCCGTACCTCTCCGCGATCGCGAGGGACTTCATCACCTGCCAGCCGGAGAAGTTGGACACCCCGAGGTAACGGACCTTTCCTGCGCGCACGAGATCGTCGAGCGTGGACAGGGTTTCCTCGATCGGCGTGCCGGCGTCGAAGGCGTGCAACTGGAACAGGTCGATGTAGTCGGTGCCGAGCCGGCGCAGCGCGTCCTCACATGCGGTGATCAGGCGGGAGCGGGAGGAGCCCGCATCGCCTGGGCCGTCACCCATCGGCAGGCTGGTCTTGGTGGACACGATCACCTGGTCCCTGCGGCCTTTGATCGCTTCGCCCAGCACCACCTCGGACGCGCCGCCGGAGTACACGTCGGCGGTGTCGAACATCGTGATCCCGGCCTCCAGACAGACGTCCACGAGGCGGCGCGCCTCTTGCGCATCGCTGTTGCCCCAGGCCCCGAACAGCGGTCCTTCGCCGCCGAAGGTGCCGGCGCCGAAGCTCAGCGCGGGGACCTTGAGTCCGGATGCACCCAGCCGCCTGTATTCCATGGCCGCTCCCCGATCTTCTCAGCCGACTAACTAACGGTTCTGAAGTTCCGTTAACATGGTCCCTCAAGGTAGCAGATGCAAGCAGTTAACGAAACTGGGGTCCTGTTATGGGTTCGGAGCCGGGAAGCGTCCGGCCGGGAGGGCGCACGGCGCGGGTGCGGGCGGCCGTGCTGCAGGCAGCCGGGGACGCCCTGGCCGAGCGGGGCTTTGCCCACTTGGACCTCACCGACATCGCGCGCCGTGCCGAAGTGGGCAAGACGACCGTCTACCGTCGCTGGGGAACGGTGACCGGCTTGGTGGCCGACCTGCTGGTGGACATGGCCGAGCAGTCACTGCCGCGCACGGAGACCGGCTCGTTGCTCGGCGACCTCAAGGCCAATGCCCGGCTCGTGCAGCGCACCCTGGCCGACCCGCGGCAGGGGGCACTGTTCAAGGCCGTGATCGCCGCCGCCACCTGCGAGGCGAAGACGGCCCAGGCTCTGCACCACTTCTACGACATCCGCGTCAAGGAGTGGGCCCACTGCGTCCAGCAGGCCATCGACCGGGGCGAGGTCCCCGAAGACACCGACACCCATGAGGTGATCCGCGCTGTCTCCGCTCCCCTCTACCACCGCCTCCTGACCAGCGGCGATCCCCTCGACGAAGACGCCGCGGACCGGGCCGCCGAGGCCGCCGCGGCTGCCGCGCGCGCAGGAGCGTACCTGCGGAGCAGATGACCCGTGTGACGCCTCGCGTCCGGCACCGAATGCGGATCACCGTGGGTGATCTCCGGCGGTGCAGCGGCGCCCAATGGAGACGGGGCCATCAGGAACAAGATCGGCAGACGCTCCGCAGGTTCTGCCCCGACGCACCATCAGCCGCTAGTCGCCACGTCGGCCGGTCCGGTGCCTGAGACGATTCACTCGCCCCTTGGTGCCCGAAAGCCGGATACCCCGGCAGCGGGGCTGCCTTCCAGTCTCCGGCGACCTCACGCAACAGCAACCGCATCGTCTCCGCGAGCGCTGGGAACTCCTCCAGCCTGCTCGCCATCTCCCAGCGGTGCCTCAGCACCTGGCGTCTGGTCGGGGCCGGGCGTCGAGTCCGATGGAGCGGCCCGTCCTCCACGGTCCGAGGCAGCAGCCTCACCGTCACATCCACCGTCCAGACCGCTATGGCCTGCCGCATGCCGGCCTGCCACACCTCGTCCTCGGCCAGTGCCGGGTACACGTCAAAGACCTCCGCGCGATATGCCTGCTCCATCTCCGCGGCCATCCTGGCCGGCAGGGTGAAGACGCACCAGCAACTGGAGAACGGCATCCGGCAGTACGCTGCCGTCAGGAACACCGACTGGTAGCGGGCTGCCTCGAAGTCGATCAGCCGCAACCCCTCCGAAGTCAGCAGGTTGTTGTCGGGACAGGTGTCACCCGGGGTGAAAGCCGGATACTCCTCCCCACCTGCTGTCCCGATCCGGGACAGTTCCTCGGCAAGGCCCGGTGGAGCTTCGATTCCGGCGCCGTCGAGCAGCACGAGCAGATCAGCAGCGTTCCGTGCGATCCACGGCTCGTCCTCCCAGGACGGCATGCCCTTGTCGTACCGGGACCACAACCTCGTGAGATCGCCGCGCCGGTGCACCGATTCGGCGGCCAGTCCACCGAGCCCACGGGCCCAGGCCAGCAACCCGTTTTCCGCGACGGTCGGATCGTTCCCGAGCAAGACGTCCGCCAGGGTGGGTGCCTTCCCAAGGTCCGCCATCACCAGCAAGGGAACCTCGGGGTCTACGCCCAGAACCTCGGGACCGGCGATCCCGAGAGACAGTCCGGCGGCCTCAGCCGTGAAGCAGCGCAGCGACTCCGGGTCGTTGTTGAACGCCTTGACGATCACACTGCCGCCGTCGGCGGTCTCACAACGCAGCACCGTGCTGCGTGAGCTGCCACCCAGGTTCACAGGGCCGTACAGCTCGGCACCCAGCAGTTCACTGGCGGCGTGCAAGATCAGCTCCATCGCGGCATTCTGCCACCGACGCCCCGGACGCCGCAGATCTACGAGTTGTCAGTACATCAACGCCTGCCAGGTCCCACGTGAGGGTCGGGACTCGATGCGGTGGCTGCGTCATAGGTGGCGCGGGCGGTGGTGATGTCGGCTCGGTGGCGTTCTGCCCAGCCGACGAGCCCGGTGAGGGTCGCGTGGAGTTCGCGGGCCATGGGTGTGAGGCTGTATTCCACCTTGGGCGGCACCGTGGGGTGGACGGTCCGGACGAGCAAGCCGTCGCGTTCCAGCCTGCGCAGGTTCAGGGTGAGCATGCGTCGGCTGATGCCTGTGATGGTGCGTTCCAACTCCGTGAACCGGACTGGTCCGTGTGCTGCGGCGACGAGGATTCCGATGCTCCACTTGCCCGCGACGTGGTCGAGGACCTCGGTGATCGGGCAAGCCTCGTTGCTGACCTGGTCGGACACATCGGTGTGACTGTGGGACATGAAAGTGCCTCCTTCCGCTGCGCGTCATGGTTACAGAAGATGAGCGCTGTAACAAATCGTGCACTATTGGAAGGGGTTCCCGTGCGGACAACCAACTCATCAGCACAGACATCGCGTTGGGCGGCACTGGCCGTGCTCTGTGCCGGGCAGCTGATGGTCATCCTCGACGGGACCATCGTGAGCGTCGCGCTGCCGTCCATCCAGCACAGCCTCGGGTTCTCCTCGTCCAGCCTGGCGTGGGTGGTCAACGCCTACCTGGTCCCCTTCGGCGGCCTGCTGCTGCTTGCCGGACGGCTCGGCGACCTCATCGGGCGCAAGAGCGTCTTCATCGCGGGTCTGAGCACTTTCACCGCTGCCTCCCTGCTGTGCGGTGTGTCCCAGGACCCGGCGACGCTGCTCGCCTCCCGGTTCGTCCAGGGCATCGGCGGCGCGGTGACCTCCGCCGTCACGCTCGGCATGGTCGTGACCCTGTTCCCGCAGCCGCAGGAGCGGGCCAAGGCCATCGGCGTCTACAGCTTCGTCCAGTCCGCCGGCGGCTCGCTGGGCCTCCTCGCCGGCGGCGCCCTGACGCAGAGCATCGGCTGGCACTGGATCTTCTTCGTCAACGTCCCGATCGGCATGGTGGCCGCTGTGTCGGCCGGCCGCGTGCTCGCGTCCGAGCAGGGTGTCGGCATCGGCAAGGGGAGCGATGTGTTGGGCGCGCTCCTGGTCACCTCCGCGCTGATGCTCGGCGTCTACACGATCGTCGAGACCACCGACCGCGGCTGGGCTACGGCACACACGCTGAGCTTCGGCGCCGTGGCACTGTCTCTGCTCCTGGCGTTCGTCGTTCGCCAGGCCAAGGCGACCTGTCCGCTGCTGCCGCTGCGCGTGTTCCGGTCACGCAACGTCTCGGGGGCGATGGGCATCCAGGCCCTCATGGTGGCCGGGATGTTCAGCTTCCAGTTCTTGTGCGTCCTCTACCTGCAGAAGGTGCTCGGTTTCGACGAAATACACACCGGCCTCGGCGTCTTCCCGGTCTCGGTCGCCATCGGTGCGCTGTCCCTCGGCCTCTCCCCCAAGGTCATCGCTCGCTTCGGGCCCCGTACCGTACTTCTCCCGGGGCTCGCGCTGATCGGGGCGAGTCTCGGCGTGCTCGGCCGCGTACCAGCGGACGGAAGCTATGCCGTGGACATCCTGCCCGCACTGCTGCCGCTCGGCATCGGATTCGGCCTCGCGATGCCGGCTCTGGCCACGCTGGCAATGTCGGCGGCCACACCCGAGGACTCGGGGATCGCATCCGGCATGTTCAACACCATGCAGCAGATCGGCGCCGCCTTCGGTCTCGCGGTCCTCAGCACGCTGGCCGATGCGCACACGGACGCCCTGCTGGGTGACGGGGCCAACACCGCCTCAGCACTCGCAGGGGGATACCAACTCGCCTTCCGTATCGGAGCGTGCCTCATCGTCGTCTCCCTCCTCCTCGCCGCAGCCCTGCTGCGATCCCCCGCCCCCGCGCAACGTCCAGCGGTCGAGCAGACACCCGTCGCCGAGAACGCCGCTCACTGACCAGGCTGCGCCGGGCTCCGGGACATCACGTCGCGCGGTGACGGCCTGCACATCGGCGCGCTGGCCCGGCTCAACGACGTCGGCCAGGACCTGCGCGTCGAGGCGTCGTACCCCGTGCTGTCCCAGGCCATCCTCAAGGCGGCCTCCGCGCAGTTGCGGAACCTGGCCACCATCGGCGGTAACCCGGTGCAGCGCACCCGGTGCCCCTACTTCCGGTCGACCGGTCCGGTCGCCTGCAACAAGCGTGTCCCCCGCTCCGGTTGTGCCGCGCTGCACGGAGCCAACGAGCGGCGGGCCGTCTTCGAGGGGACCGAGGACCGCGTGGCCTTACAGCCTCCGGACCCCGCCGTCGCCCTCGCCTGTCTGGACGCGGAGATCATCACCGAACACGTGGACGGCGGCCGCAGGATCCCGGCGGCAGAGTTCCACACCCTGCCCGCCGAGGATCCGGCCGCGCACAACGTGCTGCGGCCCGGCGAGCTGATCACCGGGATTGAGCTGGGGCCGCCCGCGCCCCGGTCGGCGGACGTCAAGGTGCGTGAGCGCGAGAGTTACGAGTTCGCGCTCGTCTCGACCGCCGCCGCGGTCGAGGTCCGGGACGGGCTGATCTCCCGCGCGCGGCTGGCCCTCGGTTCCGTGGCGCTGCGCCCCTGGCGGCTGTACGACGCGGAACAGGCGCTGGTGGGTCTGCGCCCCGGCAGCCCCGAGGTGATGGACGCCGTCAGTTCGGGCTTTGCCGCGAGTCGCCCCCTCTCGTCGAACGCGTACAAGATCCCCCTCGCCCGCAACACGGCGCTGCGTGCCCACGAACTGGCCCTGCAGGCGTGATGACCGGTATTCGTGGTGCGACGAGGCAGGACGGTCCTGCCAAGGTCACCGGAGCGGCGGAGTACGCGGCCGACTACAACGCGGCCGGCCAGGTGTACGCGGTCCTGGTGGGTGCGACCATCTCCGCCGGCCGGGTCAGCGGCTACGACGTCGACGAGGCGCAACGGGAGCCGGGCGTCGTCCAGGTGCTGACGGAGCTACCGGCCGTCGACGAGGCGTTCGCGGCGCTGCCGAGTCCTCCGCTCGCGACCCGTTTCCTGCCCATGCAGTCCGACGTCGTGCACTACTGGGGACAGCCGGTGGCGATGGTGCTGGCCGAGTCCCTGGAAGCGGCCGAGGGTGCCGCGACGTACGTACGGGTGTTTTACGAGCGGGAGCCGTTCATCGACCCGGACACGGCTGTGGCCGTACCGCCGTCGCCGGAGAGCGGGTACGGGATGCTCAGCGACCTCGAGTTCCGCAAGGGCGACGCGGCCGGGGCGCTCGCGCGGGCGCCCGTGCGAGCGGCGGGCACCTCCACACAGCCGTCCCGGCACGGCAACCCGATGGAGCCGAGCGCGATCGTCGCCGAGTGGCATGACGGCCGGCTCACCGTCCACGACTCGGTGCGGCACGTCTACGCGGTGCAGGACACCCTTGCCGCCGCCTTCGGCGTCGCGGCCGACGAGGTGCGGATGATCGCCCCTCATACCGGCGGGGGCTACGGGACCAAGGCCTTCGTCTGGCCGCACGAGATTCTCACCGCCATGGCAGCCAAGGCAGTCGGTCGCCCGGTGAAGCTGGTGCTCACCCGCCAGGACATGTACAGCATCGTCGGCTACCAGCCGCTGATGGAACACCGTGTGTCCCTGGGCGCCGACGAGAGCGGCGAGCTGCAGGCGATCGTCCACGAGGTCGACAACGTCACGGCCGTCACCGACGACCACGTGGAGTTCGGCTCCGTGCCTTCCAAAGTGCTGTACGCCTGCCCGAACATCTCCACGAGCCAGCGGGTGCGGCGTGGCAACGTCAATCTGTCGTCCTTCATGCGCTCGCCCATCGACGGCCCCGGCACCTGGGCGCTCGGCTCCGCGATGGACGAGCTGGCCCACACCCTGTCCATGGACCCGCTCACGCTGCGCCTGGTCAATTACGCGGAGACCGACCCCGCCGACAGCACGCCGCGATCCTCGAAGAAGCTCAAGGAGGCGTACGAGGAGGGGGCCCGGCGATTCGGCTGGTGGGAGCGGCCCAAGGGTGGCACCCGGGACGGCCACCGGCTCGTCGGCTGAGGCATGGCCGACTGCACGCAGGGCCAGTGCAGGTTCACCGCCAAGGCCCGCATCCGGCTGCGGGCCGACGGCACCGCGACGGTCGAGGCCGGGTACACCGACATCGGAGCGGGGTCCACCACGATCTTCCCGCAGATCGCGGCGGAGACCCTCGGCATCGGCATCAGCGCCATCGAGGGGGTGTCCGGCGACACGGACCTGCCCTACGCGGGCCCCACCTACGGATCGGGGACGACACTCGCCATGGACACCGCTGTGCGCCTGGCCGCGAACGACGTCCTGCGCCGGCTCGCCGACGTGATGTCCTGGGCCGCCGAGGAGGTGCGGGCCGACTACGGCGCCCTGATCTGCCGTGACCAGCGCCGGTCGTACGGCGACATCCTGCGGGCGGCGCGGTTCGACGAGGTGGTCGGCGATGGGGAGATGGTCCTGCCCGGTGGCGCGTCCGCCGACGCGGGAGCACCGGGTCTCTCGTCCCGTACTTTCGGTGCCATGTTCGTCGAGGTCGGCGTCGACCCTGACCTCGGGCTGCTGCGGCTGCGCCGGGCGACGGGCGTCTACAGCGTCGGCGCGGTCGTCAACGAGCGCACGGCACGCTCGCAGATGATCGGCGGCCTCGTGTGGGGCTGGGGCACGGCCGCGATGGAGGCCGGCCGCTTCGAGCCGAACCTGGGCCGTTGGCTCTTCCCGGACCTCGCCGGAGTGCCACTGCCGGTGAACGCCGACATCCCGCCCCACATCGACATGTCCTTCGTCGACGAGTTCGACCCGCACGCCGGGCCGCTCGGCGCCAAGGGATTCGGGGAGCTGTCCGCCACCGGCATCGCGGCGGCCGTGGCCAACGCGGTGTTCGACGCGACGGGCCGGCGCGTGCGTGACCTGCCGATCACGCCCGAGAAGCTTCTCGATCCTCGTATGTGAGCCCCGGACGACCCGGACAAGAGCAAGCCGCCGGAAGGGAAGGTTCTGGAGATCGCAACAGAGGCGCTGCGCCGGTGGAGTGTGCGGCCCGAGCCCCTCGCTGGTCGCCACCGTGGTGCCGGCCGGCGCCGGCGTGCCGCGCCCGGCCGGCGCGGCCATGCCCGCGCCGATCAGCCGCTATGGTCGAGGGGTCAGGGGCAACGGCAGCCTGTGGTCAGGATGAGCCGCCAGCGGACCTCGCCGGAGGCGGGGACGCGTGCCGCGTCGTCGGGGCCGGCCTCGGCGAGGTCGAAGGTGCGGCCCAGCATCGGTTCCACTCCTGTGCTGCGGTAGGGGTCCTGCTGGGGGAAGCCGCCCAGGTTGCGCCACAGGGCGACGGACACCGGCTGTCCTGCGGCCTCGACGGCGAGGGCCAGCCGGTCGGGTCCGTCATGGACGCAGACCCGGCCGGCCGCAAGGACGGCGCCGGCCGCGCTGCCGTCGTCGGGGCCGAACCGGTCCAGGCGCAGTCCGCGCGGTGCGGGCCAGTCACCCTCCACCCAGGGGGCGCCGTCGGGCCAGGGACCGTCGAGCAGTGGTGCCGCCTCCGGGAAGACGCGGGTGGGTGTGCCCCCAGGGGCCCGGAGTTCGGCCCGTTCGGAGAGGTCGAGCAGGGCGTGGGCGGCCCATACGAAGCGGTAGCCGGGATCGGCGGTGAGCATGTAGTCGGCCTCGACGCCGTCGGTGGTGGTCCGGACGGTGCGGGCGAGGGTGAACGCGTCGCAGTCGACGCGTTCGGTGCCGCCGTCGCGGGTCCAGGGCCGGGACCAGGCGTCGCCGTGGTCGGGGGTGCCACGCACGGTGGGGACGCACTCCTCCAGGCCGCCCGCGTCCACGAAGGCGTCGCCGGGCGCGACACCTTCGCGTGCGGAATCCGGGCGATGCCACAGCCATTCGCGGTCGGCGGCGCGCAGCGAGGTCCAGCGTCCGCCGTGCGCGGGGTCCGTGGTGAAGGCGAGGGACACGTTCACCACTCCGTGAACGAGCCGTCGGCGTGCCGCCACACGGGGTTGCGCCAGGCGTGTCCGGTGCGGTCGGCGGCGCGTACGGCGTTCTCGTCCACGGTGATGCCGAGGCCCGGCGCGTCGCCCCGGAGAGCCTGTCCGGCGGTGAAGCGGAACGGCTCGGGGTCGACGACGTAGGAGAGCAGGTCGGCGTCCTTGTTGTAGTGGATGCCGCGGCTCTGTTCCTGGATGAGGAAGTTGGGCGTGGCGAAGGCCACTTGGAGGCCGGCGGCGAGCGCGATGGGGCCGAGCGGGCAGTGCGGGGCGAGCAATGCGCCGTATGTCTCGGCGAGGGAGGCGATGCGGGTGACCTCGGAGATGCCGCCCGCGTGCGAGAGGTCGGGCTGGGCGACGGCGATGCCGGCGTTCAGTACGGGCAGGAACTCGGCGCGGGAGAAGAGGCGTTCGCCGGTGGCGAGCGGGACGGGACTCGCGGCGACCAGGCCGGGCAGCAGATGGCTCTGCTCGGGCAGGACGGGTTCCTCCACGAACATCGGGTGCAGCGAGGCGAGTTCGGCGAGGAGGCGGCGCGCCGAGGCGGCGCCGAGGCGCCCGTGGAAGTCGACGGCGACGTCCCGGTCGGGGCCGAGCACATCACGGGCGGCGGTCACACGAGCCACGACGGCGGCGGTCTCGGCGGCGGTGGCGACGGGCGAGGTGGGTCCGGCCGCGTTCATCTTGACGGCGGTGAAGCCCGCCTCGACCTGTTCGGTGATCTGCTCGGTGAGCTGGGCGGGTTCGTCGCCCCCGACCCAGGCGTACACGCGGACGCTGTCCCGGACGGGGCCGCCGAGCAGCGCGTGCACGGGGGCGCCGTAGGTCTTGCCGGCGACGTCCCACAGGGCCTGGTCGAGTCCGGCGACCGCGCTGGACAGGACGGGGCCGCCTCGGTAGAAGCCGCCCTTGGTGAGAACCTGCCAGTGGTCCTGGATGCGCAACGGGTCCTGGCCGATCAGGTACTCGGAGAGGACCTCGACGGCGCTGCGGACGACCTCGGCGCGGCCCTCGACCACGGGTTCTCCCCAGCCGACCACGCCGTCGTCGGTCTCCACGCGGCAGAACAGCC
The DNA here is from genome assembly GCF_032658145.1 of Streptomyces sp. MK7. Classification (NCBI taxonomy): domain Bacteria; kingdom Bacillati; phylum Actinomycetota; class Actinomycetes; order Kitasatosporales; family Streptomycetaceae; genus Streptomyces; species Streptomyces sp. MK7. Next base: position 76,909 of record NZ_JAVACL010000034.1, on the reverse strand, counting down.
AGCGTGGTGGCACCAGGAAGGTTTCGATGCGAGCGATCTTCACTTGCCGCCGCTGCCTTTCATTTCGTCGGGAGTGTCGACCCGGTCCAGTTCGCGGCCGGCCCGGCCGAGCAGGGCGCACATGGCGGCCCCGGTGGCCGACGGGGTGCGGTCCCGTACGGCGTCCAGGACGGCGTGGTGCCGGCCCGGCCGCCGTGCTCGGTGATGCGTTCGGCCACGGCCTCGCCCCGTTCGTCCGCGATATGGGCGGGCACGACGGCGGCTCCCTGCCGCGCGCGGCGTTCGGCGGTGGCCGCCCCGATGCCGTAGGCGGCTCCGGTCACCACGGCTGTGCGGCCGGTGAAGCGTGCACCGCTCCCTCGTGCGGGCTGGTCCATCGTGGGGTTCGGGTCTTTCGTGGGTGGTGGGCGTGTTCGGGCGGACCGGCGCAGCCTAGTCGCGGGTCAGCACGACGAGCCGGGCGTCGTGGTCGGCGGTCCAGGCGAACGGCAGACCGTAGTGCAGCAGGTGAGCGCCGCTGTAGCGGGTGCCGGTGTCCTCGTCCCGGTAGGCGGCAGCCGGGTCGAGTCCGCGCAGCCGGAGCCGGGCGGGGCGGCCGGGCACGAGGGGCGCGCCGTCGAGGACGCCGGTGCTGAACGCGGCGACGACGGTGCGCGAGCTGTGGGCCTCGGTGTACTGGACCCCGCAGGTCGGGTCCTCGGGGGTGCCGAGCAGGCGGACCGCACCGTGGTGGACGACATCCCTGATCTCTTTGTAGCGGGCGATCCAGCGGGCGGCCTCGGCGCGCTGGTCCGCGTTCCAGGAGCGCAGGTCCGCGCCGATGCCGAGGACGCCGCACATCGCCAGCACGAACCGGAAGGCGAGGGAGCGGGGCCGGGGGTCGAACACACCGGACGAGTCGGTGACCCAGGAGCTCATCACATGGGGGGCATGCGCGTGCAGGAAGCCGTACTGGACGGCGAGCCGGTCCAGGGGCGCGGTGTTGTCGCTGGGCCAGACGACGTCCGTGCGGGCCAGGGTGGCGTGTTCGATGCGTCCGCCGCCGCCGGCGCAGCCCTCGACGGTGACGTGCGGGTGGGCGGTGCGCAGGTGGTCCAGGACGCGGAGGTATCCGGCGACGTGGCCGGCGTCCAGGTCGAGCCGGTCGGCGGGGCCGGCGCCGGGCCGGCCGCGCTCGGTGGGCGGCCGGTTCATGTCCCACTTGAGGTACTCGATCGGGTATTCGGTGAGCAGTCGGTCGAAGGTGCCGATCACGAAGTCCTGCACATCGGTGCGGCCGAGGTCGAGCAGGAGCTGGTTGCGGACCAGGCGGCCGGGGCGGTTCTCGACACTGTAGACCCAGTCGGGGTGTTCGACGTGCAGGCGGCTGTTCGGACTGACGGCCTCCGGTTCGACCCACAGTCCGAAGCCGAGGCCGAGGGCGCGCACTTCCTCCACGAACCGGCCGAAGCCCCGCGGGAACTCCGCCGGGTCGGGGTACCAGTCGCCGAGGCCGCCGGTGTCGTCGGCGCGGCCGGTGAACCAGCCGTCGTCCACGACGAACAGTTCGGCGCCGATCTCGGCGGCCACCTCGGCGAGTTCCAGCTGGTCGGCCGCGTCGACGTCGAAGCCGGTGGCCTCCCAGGAGTTGTAGAGGACCTTGCGGGTGCGGTGCAGGCGGTCGCCGCCGAGGTGCCGCTCGTAGCGGTGCCAGACACGGGCGAGGCCGTCCGTCCCCTCGGGGCTGAACGCGCACGCCAGGCGTGGGGTGGCGAGGGTCTGGCCGGGCTGGAGAACGACGGCGCCCTCGTGCGGGACGCGGCCGGCGCGGACGCGGACGGCGCCGCCGGGTTCGGCCTCGGCGGTGATGTGCCAGTTCCCGGACCACTCCAGGGCGATGCCGTAGGTCGGCGCGGTGCCGTCGTCGGGCAGGGCCGCGTCCTGGACGGCGAGCCACGGGGCGTAGCCGTGGCCGGGGACTCCCTGGGTGCTGCCCATGGTGAACGTGCCGCGCCCGAGGTGGAGTCGCGTGTGCGTGAATTCCCGTGACCACTGTCCAGTGAGGCAGGTGAGCCGTGCGCCGTCGGCGACGGGCACGGTGACCGCGCCCGAGTCGAGGCGTTCCAGGCGGAGTTCGCCGTCGCCGGTGCAGGTCAGCTCGGTCCAGCGCAGGACGACGTCGGTGCCGGGCACGGTGGCGTAGCACAGGGTGGTGCGCAGTCCGGCGACGTCGTCGGTGAACGCCAGGCGCAGCCCGTCCGCGTCCTGTTCGGCTCCGGTGAACTCCCACCACACGCCGCGCTGGTCCCCGGAGTGCCCGACGACGAGTTCGGCGCCGGTGAAGGGGCGCAGGCCCTGCGGCAGGTACTCGGCGGGGGCGGCGTCGGCCGGGGTGATGAAGTGGGTGCGCCGGGACCAGTCGAGGGCGGACGGGCCGTCCTCCGCGCCCTGGGGTCCCCAGGCGTCGAGTTCCGCCCAGGGGCCGTCCGGGGAGAGCCGCACCGTGTAGCTGGTGTGCTCCGTGCGGAGGGTCCAGCGTTCGCAGGAGGTCATTTCACCGCTCCGAGGTTGAGGCCGGCCACGAAGTGGCGCTGGAACCGCAGGAAGACGGCCACCGTGGGGGCGGCGGCGATGACGGATCCGGCCGCGATCACGTTCCACATCGAAACGTACTGCCCCTGCAGGCCGATCAGGGCGGCCGTGATGGGCATCTTGGTGTCGCTGCGCAGGACGGTGATGGCCCAGAGCAGGTCGTTGAAGATCCAGGTGAAGGCGAGCGCGCCGAGGGCGGCGAGCGCGGGGCGGGTGAGCGGGAGGATGATCCGCCAGAAGATCTGCCAGGGTCCGGCGCCGTCGACGACGGCGGCCTGCTGGATCTCGTTGGGGATGGCCCGCATGAAGCCGTGCAGGACGAAGACGTAGAAGCCGACTCCGAAGCCGATCTGCACGCCGATGAGGGCCGGCAGGGTGTCGTAGACACCCATGATCTCGCTGAGCTTGGACACCGGGATCAGCAGGATCTGCGGCGGCAGCAGGTTGCCGCCGAGCATGATCAGCAGCAGGGTGCGGCGCAGCGGCATCTCGTAGCGGCTGAGGGCGAACGCGGCCATGGCGGCGAGCGCGAGCGTGATCAGCACGCACGGGACGGTGACGATGAGGCTGTTGATCAGGGCCCGCTGCTGGCCGCCGTCGACCCAGGCCTGGCGGAAGTTGCCGAGGGTGAAGGAGTGCGGGAGGCTGCCGAGCCCGTTGGCGGCGACGTCGTCGAACGAGCGCAGGCTGGTGACGAGGACCAGGACGATGGGCAGCAGCCAGAGCGCGGCCAGCAGTCCGGCGCCGAGGTGGAATCCGGCGGTCGCGGCCCGTCTGCGCCTCAGGGCGGTCGAGTCGGCGGACATCAGTCGGCCTCCCGGAACGCACGGACCAGATAGGAGCAGATGACGCCGAAGGCCAGCACGAAGATGACGACGGCGAGCGCGGAGCCGTAGCCGAGCCGCAGGGACTGGAAGGCGGTGGAGTACATGTAGGTGCTCAGCAGTTCGGACGAATGGTAGGGGCCGCCTCGGGTGAGCGACCAGACGACGTCGAAGGAGCGCAGGGAGTCGATGACGATGACGGACAGCACGACGGCGTTGACGCTGCGCAGCTGTGGAAGCGTCACGTGCCGGAAGCGCTGCCAGTGTCCGGCGCCGTCCATCTTGGCCGCCTCGTACAGCGAGGGGTCGATGCCCTTGAGGCCGGCCAGGTAGAGCACCATGACGTAGCCGATCTGGCGCCACAGGGCGGGCACGATCACCGCGTACAGGGCGGTGTCCTGGTCGGCGAGCCAGGCGTGGCGGAGGCTGCCGAGGCCGACGCCCTGGAGGATCTGGTTGAGCACGCCGTCGGGCTGGTAGATCGCCTGCCAGACGAGGGCGGTCGCCACCAGGGAGAAGACGACGGGCAGGAAGAGAGCGGCGCGGTAGAAGCCGACGCCGCGGCGTTCCTGCTGGAGCAGCAGTGCGGCGGCCAGCCCGAGGATCGCGGACAGCCCGCCGAACAGCACCAGCCACAGGACGGTGTCGATCGCGGCGGTCCGGAAGACCTCGTCGTGCACCATCTCCTGGAAGTTGCCGAGGCCGACGAACCGGGGCGGGGAGACACCGTCCCAGGAGGTGAGGGCGAGGTAGAAGCCCTGGAGGGCGGGCCAGAAGACCCACAGTGCCTCGGCGAGCAGGGGTATGAGGACGAACGCGAGGACGAGCGGCGGCGTGCGGCGGACGGGCCCCCGGCCGCGCCCGCCGCTGGGCGCTGTGACGGCCGGGGTCTTGCGCGCGGTGGTGGTGAGCACTGCCACCTCAGGCACTCCAGATCTTCTGGGCGTCGCGCTGCCAGGTGGTGAGGATGGAGCCGACGTCCTTGGGCTTGGCCAGGAACCTGGTGAGCGCGGTGTCGGCCGTGGGCTGGAGGGCGTCGCTGGAGTCGCGGTTGAAGAACTGCGTGATCTCGGCGGCGGACTCGATCTGCGCACGGCCCTTCTTCACCAGGGGCGTGCCGGCGTCCTTGGCGTCGGGGTGGCAGGGCAGGACGGTGCCGGAGGAGCCCTTGATGTAGATCTCCTGGGCCTCGGCGGTGGCGAGGTACTTCATCAGGTCGCCGACCTGCTTGGCGCGTCCGCTGCGGGCGCTGGCGAAGTAGCCGTCGGTGGGGGCCTCTTCGGCGAGCGGCACCTTGGCGTCGATGACCGGGAAGCGGAAGAAGTCGATGTCGTCCAGGGCGTCCTTGGGCGCGGCGTCGGCGAAGAAGGTGCCGATGAGCATCATGCCGGACCGGCCGTTGAGCAGCGCGGTGGTGGCGTCCTGGAAGGCGACGGCGGTGCCGTCGGGGTCGAAGTAGGGCAGGGCCTCGGCCCAGCGGTCGAAGACCTTGCGCACCTCGGGGTCGTCGAAGCGGTGCTTGCCGGCGAGCAACCGACGGTGGTAATCGGCGCCATTGATACGGATGTTCAGGTAGTCGAACCAGGCGGAGGCGACCCAGGGGGTGTTGCCGCCGGCGCCGAGGCCGATGGGGGCGACGCCCTTCGACTTGAGCTTGTCGCACAGGTCGAGGAACTCGTCCCAGGTCTTGGGCTCCGTGACGCCCCACTTGGCGAAGTTGGACTTCCGGTAGAACATGCCCCACCAGTAGTAGGTGGAGGGCACGAACACCTTCTTGCCCGAGCTGGAGGTGCACAGCGAGTTCAGCGCCTTGGAATAGCGCTTGAGGTCGGGCGAGGACGCCCAGACGTCATCGAGGTCGAGCAGCAGGTTCTTCTTGGCGTAGGCGTCGGCGACCGAGCCGGGATACCACGTGTAGACGTCCGGCGGGTTGGCGGACGTGAGGTACGTCGGGAGTTGGGTGCGGAAGGTCTCGGCGGCGACGGTGTTGAGGCTGACGCGCTCGGACCCCTTCTTGGCGTAGGCGGCGGCCAGGTCTTCCATCGCGGCCTTGGCCTGCGGCGCCGAGAGGTTCGACTGGAGTGTCACCGGGCCCTTGGCGGGGGACTTGGCGTCGGAGGAGGCGGTGACACAGCCGCTGAGCAGAGCCGCCGTCCCGGTGGCACCGAGTCCGGCGAGGAAACGCCGGCGGCTCGTCTGAAGATTCGTCATGAGGGGCTCCCTGTGGATTCACGCGGCGGGGCCGTGCGGCCGGTGGCCGGGCGCGGCCCCGTCGCGGCGCGTCAAGGTTCGCGTGGCTCTCGCACCACGTCAAGATTAATTACTAATTTATTTGAACTGGGTGCGGTGGACCGTGCCGTCGATGCCTCGGTAGACCGCGTCGACCGTGCCGTCCGGGCCCGCGACGGCGCCGAGGGAGCCGTCGAACGCGGCACTCGGGAACTCCTCGCGCTTGCTCCAGCCCTGCCAGGCACCGGCGTCGTACCGCTGCTGCCAGAGCGTGTAGTCGCCGGCGCGCACGTAGAGCAGCACGCTGCCGCCGGAGGCGACGAGGGTCGGGCTGCCGCTGACCGTACCGCCGACCGAGGTCCAGTCGGACCACGCGCCGCCGGCCGAGCGGGTGCGGGTCCAGATGTCGTCGGCGGCGGAGCGCACGGCGACGTGCACGCGACCATCGGAGTCGACGGCCGCCGACGGCCTGCCGTACGCCGGGCGGCTGCCGGGCGTGCCGAGCGAGGTCCAGCCGGTGCTCGCGCCGCGCTGGACGATGCGGCCGTCCGCGTCGGTGGCGAACAGAGTCCAGTGCGCGGAGTCGGTGAAGGCGACGCTCGGAGCGTCGGCCACCTTGCCGCCCAGGCTCTGCCAGCCGCTCCAGTGACCGCCGGTGTAGGCGCGCCGGTAGACCCGCGAGTCGGCGCCGCGTACGAAGACGTCGATCCGGCCGCCGGCCGAGGCGTAGGCAGCGGGCTGGCCGAGGACGCCGCCGCGGACCGGGCCCCCGAGGTCGCGGACACGGTTGCCCTTGCCCTCGGAGGTCCGCTGGAGCAGGGTGCCGCGCGGACCGCGCACGAAGGTGCTCAGCGCCGGGCCGGTGCGGACGGCGGCCGGGCTCGCGGTGGCGGGCAGGCCGAGCTTCTCGCCGGGCAGCGCGTCCTCGCCGGTGAGCCGGAGGAAGGCGGTGCCGTGCGCGGGGACGGTGACGGTGTAGGACCCGGTGTGCGTGCCCCGGTCGGCGCGGGCCCGCAGGTCACGGACCTTCACCCGGCCGCCGAGGGCGGCGTCGGAGAACTTCACGGTGCGCTCGGCCGCCTGGTCGGAGCGGTTGAGCAGGACGACCGCGCGGCGACCGTCCCCGGAGAGCACCTTGCTGTAGACGTCGCCGGTGGCGTCGGTGGCCACGCGAACACCCTGGACGCCGAGGCGGTCCTGGTCGACGCCGATGATCTCCGGATTGCGCAGGATTGCGAGCATCGACGGCGACAGCGTGCGCGGGTCGGAGCCGAGGATGAGCGGGGAGCCCATCTCCGCCCACATGACGAACTGGGTGGTCGACTCCTCCTCGGTCAGCTCCAGGTTCCCGTCCGGCATGCGGCGCGTCGGGATCAGGTAGTCGGGGTCGTTGTAGTGACCGGGGCCCTGGGCCTCGGGGTGCCAGGCGTTGGCGTCCATGTTGCGCAGGACGTTGGGCCACTGGCCGGGGCTCGGGGTGCCCCAGGCGATGTCGGTGCCGGTGCGCCAGGAGTCCGCGATCGTCGGCGCGTAGGCGTAGGTGTTGTGCGCGTCCTGCTCCGGGGTGTGAGGCAGGCCCCAGTCGTCGGTGAGCGGGTTGCACAGGTTGAGCAGCATCCTGCGGCCCGACTTGGCGACCGCGTCGCTGAACTCCTTGAACGCCGTGCCCGGATCGAGCTTCTCGGCGATGCCGCACAGGAAGTCGACCTTGACGGCGTCGACCTTCCACCCGGCGAACTGCCGGGCGTCCTGCTCGTAGTGGCCCCGGCTGCCGAGACCGCAGTTCTTGCCGCCGTCGTAGGTGCCGGCGTCGGTGTAGATGCCGGCCCGCAGGCCGCGCTCGTGCAGGTAGTCGACGAGCGCCGGGATGCCGGACGGGAAGCGCTGCGGATCGGCGACCAGCCGCCCCTGCGCGTCGCGGGGGTTGTCGGCCTGCCAGCCGCCGTCCAGCCACACGATGTCGTAGCCGCTGTCCCGCAGACCGCTGCTGACCAGCGTGTCCGCGACCGAGCGCACCTCCTTCTCGGTGGGCGCGCCGAGGCCGTAATAGGTGTTCCAGCCCATGTAGGGCGTGGGCGCGAGACCGCTGTCGTAGTAGTCGGGCGTGCCCTGGTCCACGGCCGGGTCCGCGTGGGCGGAGGGTGTCACGGTGGCGGCCAGGACCACCGCGGTGGCCGCGGCGAGCGCGGTCCGGGCGAACCGGACGCGTCTGTGATCGGGTACGGGCGGGCGTGAAGTCACGTGCTTCTCCCAGAGGTTGGGAAGCGGGATGCGTGACGCGGGCCGCACCGGAGCAGGGGCCTGCGACGTCACGGCGAAGACTGTGACGCCCGACCGAAACGCTGTCAATATGTATTCCTAATTTACGAGAAACAAAGCCGAAGCCGTTCGAACACCCTTGACAGTCCGATGCCGTGACGGCAGTGTTCGGCAACGTTGTCAGTTGGTGGCAACGTTGTCATCGCCACCCTGGTCCACCGGCCCCTCATTCACCGATCTTCCCGGTCTTCCCTGGTCTTCCCTGGTCTTCCCTGATCGGAGCCTTGTTCATGTCGGATCAGCCTTCCACGCCCTCCCGTCGTACCGTACTGGCGGCGGGGTCCACCCTGCTGGCCGGGTTCGGTCTCGGCGTGGGCCCGCTCTCTTCCGCCGCCGCGGCCGGACCCGGACGCCCCGATCCCAGCGCTCCCCCGGCCGAACTCGCCGCTGACCGACCGGTTTTCGTGTCCTCGACCGACTACGCCCCGGCGCCCGCCGAGTTCGCTGTGGACGGTCTCGCGGTGCGCGGCGTGAGGGGCAGCGGCTGGCGCGCGGCAGCGGGGGACCCACAGTGGATCAAGGTGGACCTCCAGGCGCTGTGCGAAGTCTCTTCGCTGCGGCTGGTTTTCGAGGCGACCTCCGACGACCCGCCCTTCAAGGACTCCCCGACCGGCAGCCCGCGCGACAACACCACCGGACAGGAGATCCTGTCCAGCTGCGCGGTGGCCTTCGTCATCGAGACCTCGCGCGACGGAAGGTCCTGGACGGCGGTGTACCGCACGGACTCCGGCAAGGGCGGTGAGATGGAGATCTCCCTGCCGAAGGCGGTCAGCGCGCGCTGGGTGCGGATGACGGTCACCGAGCGCTCCAACTGCAACCCGCTCGGCCTCAACGGCCTCCAGGTGTACGGCACCTGCCGCACCCCGCGCCCCGAGGTCACCGGCTGGACCGACTGGGGCGTGCGCGAGCGGCATCCCCAGCCGCTGAAGCAGGCCGCCGACGGGACTGTCCCGCTGGAGTCCGGCTGGGACCTGACGATGGACGACTGGGCCGGCGCCGACGGTGCCGTGCTGTCCCGCATCGGGCACGACACGAGCCGCTGGCTGCCGGCCACCGTCCCCGGCACGGTGCTGACCTCCCTGGTGGACCAGGGCCATCTGCCCGACCCGGTGGCCGGGCTCAACAACCTGCACGTGCCCGAGGCGCTGTCCCGGCACTCCTGGTGGTACCGGCGCGAGTTCGCCCTGCCCAGGGGGCTGCGGACCGGCGCGGGTCGGCACGTGTGGCTGGAGTTCGACGGCATCAACCACGAGGCCGAGATCTGGTTCAACGGCACCAAGGTCGGTGCCTTCAGCAACCCGTTCTCGCGTGCCTCCTACGACGTCACCGAGCTGCTGGCACCCGGCGACCAGGCGCTCGCGGTGAGCATCACCCCGATGCCGTTCCCCGGCAGCCCCACCGACAAGGGCCCGGCGGGCCTCGCGTTCGTGGACGCGGGCGCCAACATGATGAACCGCAACTCCCCCACGTACCTGGCCTCCTCCGGCTGGGACTGGATGCCCGCGGTGCGCGACCGCGCCGCCGGCATCTGGAACCACGTGCGGCTGCGCCCCACCGGCGCCGCCGTCATCGGCGACCCGCGCGTGGACACGCTGCTGCCGGGCCTTCCCGACACCCGCACCGCCGAGCTGACCGTCGTGGTCCCGGTGCGCAACGCCGACTCCACCGACAGGCGGGTCACCGTCACCGCGACGTTCGGCACCGTCAAGGTCACCCGGACCGTGACGGTGTCCGGCGGCGGGAGCACCGACGTCACCTTCGCCCCCGCCGACTTCCCGCAGTTGCGCCTGCGCGACCCGGAGCTGTGGTGGCCCAACGGCTACGGCGAGCCGAACCTGCACGACCTCACCCTGACCGCCTCCGTGGACGGCCGGGAGAGCGATCACCGCACCACTCGCTTCGGCATACGCCAGTTCGGCTACGAGTACGGCGCCGTCCCGATGACGTTCCGGTGGAGCAGCGACGTCTTCACCCAGACCGTGGACCTCGCCCGGCAGAAGGCGCGCTACGTCCGCATCCTGTGCCACACCCGCGCCACCCAGTGGGGCTCGTCCATGTGGCGCCTGTCGGTCCTGAACAGCTCCACTCCCGGCGACGACCTGGCCCTCGGCAAGAAGGCGACCGCGTCCTCCTTCGACGACCCCTCGCACGGAGCGGCCAACGTCACCGACGGCAACGGCGACACCCGCTGGTCGTCCTCCTTCGACGACGAGCAGTGGATCCAGGTCGACCTCGGCTCCTCGGTCTCCTTCGACCGGATCGCGGTCGACTGGGAACAGGCGTACGCGAAGACGTACACCGTGCAGGTCTCCGACGACGGCTCCGCCTGGACCGACGTGAAGGACCTGGACAACGCCGCCGCGCCGCTGCCGTTCCACACCTCCGGCGCGGCGAGCATGCAGAACGTCGAGTTCGACGCGGTCACCGCGCGGTACATGCGGGTGTTCTGCCGGACCAGGGCCACCGGCTGGGGCTTCTCGATGTGGGAGCTGGCCGTCGTGGACAGCGCCAGACCCGGCACCAATCTGGCGCTGCGCAAGCCCGCCACCGCCTCCTCCGAAGGGGAAGGCACGGTCGCCGGCAACGCGGTGGACGGCGACGTCGACACCCGCTGGACCTCGGTCTACGAGGACGACAGTTGGATCCGGATCGACCTCGGTGCCCCGGAGCGGTTCGACCGGGTGGCGATCACCTGGGAGCAGGCGTACGCGCGGACATACACCATCCAGGTCTCCGACAACGGCACCGACTGGAAGGACGTCACGTCGGTCGACAACTCCATCGCGCCGCTGAAGATCAGCGTCAACGGCGTGCGGGTGTTCTGCCGGGGCGGCAACTGGGGCTGGGACGAGTTGCTGCGCCGGATGCCGGCCGAGCGGATGGACACGGCGGTGCGGATGCACCGCGACATGAACTTCACGATGATCCGCAACTGGGTCGGCAGCAGCAACCGTGAGGAGTTCTACGCCAGTTGTGACGAGCACGGCATCCTGGTGTGGAACGACTTCCCCAACGCGTGGGGCATGGACCCGCCGGACCACGACGCGTTCAACCGCACGGCACGCGACGTCGTGCTCCGCTACCGCATCCACCCGAGCGTCGTGGTGTGGTGCGGGGCCAACGAGGGCAATCCGCCCGCCGCGATCGACGACGGCATGCGCGACGCGGTCAACTCCGGGGCGCCCGGCGTGCTCTACCAGAACAACTCGGCCGACGGCATCGTCACCGGCGGCGGCCCCTACGGCTGGGTGGAGCCGGAGAAGTACTTCTCCGGCTCGACGTACGGCAGCAAGAACTACGGCTTCCACACCGAGATCGGCATGCCCGTGGTCTCCACGGCGGAGTCCATGCGCCGCCTGGTCGGTGACGAGCCGGAGTGGCCCGTCGGCGGCCCCTGGTACTACCACGACTGGAGCACCAGGGGGAACCAGGCCCCGCAGAACTACCGCGCGGCCGTCGAGTCCCGGCTCGGCACCGCGAAGGACCTGGACGACTTCTGTCGCAAGGCGCAGTTCCTGAACTACGAGAACCACCGCGCCATGTTCGAGGCGTGGAACGCCAGGCTCTGGGACGACGCGAGCGCCCTGCTGCTGTGGATGTCCCACCCGGCCTGGTACAGCACCGTCTGGCAGACGTACGACTACGACTTCGACGTCAACGGCGCCTACTACGGCTCCCGCAAGGCCTGCGAGCCCGTACACGTGCAGGCGAACCCGGCCGACGGGCACGTCATCGCCGTCAACCACACCCCGCGTGCCATTCGCAAGGCCACGGTGTCCGCCCACTGGTACGACCTGGACGGCCGCCAGGTGGCCGATGAGCAGAGGGCGACCGTGGATGTGGCCGCTTCCGCGACGGCGAAGGCGTTCACCGCTGATCCGAAGGGCTCCCTGCCCGGCCTCTACCTGCTGCGCCTGCGGCTCACGGACGAGCGCGGGAAGACACTCGCCGAGAACATGTACTGGCGGTACAGCACACCGGAGGCCATGCAGGCGCTGAACAAGGCGCGGCAGACCAGAGTCTCGGTGGACGTCACGCGCTCGCAAGGCGGGTCCGGCGGCCGCCACGAGCTGACGGCCAAGGTGGCCAACCGGGGTTCGTCAGTGGCGGCGATGGTGCGCCTGTCCCTGGTGGACACGAGTTCCGGGCAGCGGGTTCTGCCCGCCGAGTACGGCGACAACTACCTGTGGCTGCTGCCCGGCGAGTCCCGGACGGTCACCGTGTCCTGGCCCGGCCGCGCGCACACGGCGTGGCCGGGGCTGAAGGCCGAGGGCTACAACGTGCCCGAGGTGACAGGCCGGCCGTAACCGGGATCGCCGCAGCTGAACGGGCCTCTGAGGCGCAAACGAGCCCGGCACTGCAAAGCCCTGGTCACCCTCGCCCGCCTACGACTCCGGCTGCCCTGGCCTTTTCCTGATCATCCAGCCTTCGGACCCCTCCCCCGGCGTCACCCACTGCAGGGCGGCCACACAAACCGGCGGCCCCGAGCCCGCACCGCGGCGTGACCATCACAAGGCCGTCCGGCTGAAGGTCACCGCCACAGCGCGGGGGCGTGACGAACCGGTCGCCGGCAGTCGTCCAGCACCAGGTCACACTGATCACGGGCGACCGGGTCACCCCGACTGCTCCACGCCGATCACCCGGCGCCTGAGCACCTCTTCCGCCCCCGTCGGAGCCGCCCGCACCCGCTCCAGCTCGGCATCGAGCTCCTTCCGCACCACCGCGGCCTTCAGCCACGCAATCTTGCCCCACCTATCGACATTCGATAGGTTTCCATCGCAAGTCGATGGAAGGATGGGTTCATGGGAAAGCTGGCAGTGCGTGCGCTGCGCGCCGTGCTCGTGGTGGTGCTGGCCGGCACCGTGTTCGTACAGGCATCGATGGTGTGGGCGTTTGCCACCCACCAGGAGGAGGGGTCGCTCCCGCTGACCCCGCTGCGCGTGATCACGATCCTGGGCATGGCATCGGCCCAGGTCACTGTGGTCTGCGTCTGGCGGCTGGTGACGATGGTCCGACGCGGAACCGTGTTCTCCCACGCCGCCTTCCGGTACGTGGACGGCGTGATCGGCGCGATCGTGGCGGCCGCCCTCATGTGGTTCGCGGTCACAGCCGTCAACGCGCCGGGCCAGCGGGACGACCCGGGCGTCACCGTCATCATGGCCGGGGTCGGCGTGGCCATCCTGGGGGTCGCGCTCATCGTGCTCGTGCTGCGGATGCTGCTCGCCCAGGCCGTCGCACGCGACGCCGAAGCGGCGCAGATGCGGGCCGAGTTGGACGAGGTGATCTGATGCCGATCGCCGTCGACATCGACGTGATGCTGGCCAGGCGGAAGATGTCCGTGGGCGAGCTCGCGGAGCGCGTAGGGATCACGCCCGCCAACCTGGCGGTACTCAAGAACGGCCGCGCCAAGGCGGTGCGCTTCACAACGCTCGCCGCGCTCTGCGAGGTGCTCAAGTGCCAGCCGGGCGACCTGCTGCGCTGGGAGCCGGAGGACACCGCGAGCGGATGACGTGCCCCAGAGCAGGCGTTTGAACTCCCGGCACCGCCGGCCCGTGGCACGCCATGGGGACCGCGTGGACGTGGACCGCCGATCATCGACAGCACCGTCGCGGCAGATTCCGGTTGGGCAGCACCCCACCGCCCTGGCCGACGGTCGTGAGCCACCGGAGCCTCCCGGACCGCGTCCGGGCCCAGACCGAGACCGGCGTCCTGGACCTTGATCGGTCCCTGGGGCTCCGGCATGCCCTCCGTCCCGGGCAAAGCGATACGTCTCCTTACCGTGGCCGGGCGCCACCGGAGTACGACAGGAGCGCATCGCGCTCTTGATCGCCGGTCGTTAGAATCCCGCTATGGACGATGACCGTTGGTCCAGGTGGCCGGAGCCCTGGGCGGGCACCGACAGCGACATACGTACGGTCATGAGCGCGATCGCGCGAGAGGTCAAGGACGGGTTCAAGTACGGCGAGATCCCTTGGCAGCGGTTTCCGCATTTCTATGGTCCGGGCGAGGAGATTCCCGGACTCCTTGCAACGCTCGCCTCCGAAGACGCCGAAGCCGGCGACACGGCTCTGCGACAGCTGTGGAACTACCTTCACCATCAGGGCAGTACGACCGCGGTGGGAGCACTGGCGGTGCCCTTCCTGCTCCGGATCACGGCTATCGGATCCCCCGGGCTCCGCGCGGAAACCCTGCACCTGGTCGCCGAGATCGGACGATGTCAGCACCTTGGGGACGGATCACGTGAAGGCCTGCTCGCGGTATCCGAGGATCCATCGATGATGGAGGGCGCCACGGAATGCCCGGTGGACTGGACGATTCAGGCCGCTCGCGATGCCGTCACAGGCGACCTGCACCTCCTGCTCCCTCTTCTCCCCGATCCCGACCCCGATGTCCGCTCCGCGACCGCCTTCGTCCTCGCGGTGGTGACCAGCGAGATTCCACGCGTGTCCTCAGCCCTGCACGGCAGGCTGGCGGTGGAAGACGATCCGGTGGTCCAGGTGAGCCTGATCCTGGCGATCGCTCAACTCGCCCGCGAGCACCGGGATGAACAGGCGCCCGCGTGGGCCCGGAACCTGTGGTCGGATGCCCGCCGCCCGCCCGGGATCCGCATCGGCGCCGGCCTTGCTTGGCTGTGCCTGGTCGCCGCCCCCGTCCCTGACGAGCTCCGCACCCTCCTGACCGACCCACGTACCGATCAACTCAGCGACCTGCTTCAGCGGGTGCCATGGCTCCCACCGGTCGACTCCAACAACGGACTGCGCCGCTGCATCCACGAAACGCTCACGCCGCACATCCCCTGGACCAGGCGGTTTCATCTGGATCAGGGAGGTGATGGCGATCGTTCCCCGATGTCAGTCTGGGGCGATGAGCCCCTGGAACAGCGCCACCGACGACGACTTGCGGCAACCGCTCAATGAGTGGGATCCGCCGGGCGGCACCCGGCGCTGCGCTTCGCGGCCACCACTCGCCCGCACCTGACCGCCGTAGGACCGTGCCTGACCGCGAACAGCGACGGCACTTGCGGCGTGGGCAGGGGCTTCATCGGTGCGGACCTCGGCCGGTTCGCCACAGCGCACGAGGCCGTGGCGCCGGCCGCCCGCCAACTGCCGTCCGCCCTGGGCCCGATCACGCTCGGCGGATGACCCCGCCCAGTGCCACAGCCGTGCCGTCGACCGCCCCCACGAGGCCCCACATTGCCGGTGGGAGGGGACGCAGGTGGCCCGGATGACGGGGTCGCGGCGACCGCGGCCCCCGATGCGGAGGCAGCGCCCATCCGTGCCGGAATCGCGCCGGTCCCGGCGTCGGCGGACCGTGTCCGAACTGCGAGCGCAAGGCCGGTACGGTCCCGGACTCCGCGACGTCCTCCCCTCCTTCGTCGGCCTCGGCCTGCTCCTGCTCGGCACCGTCCTGCTGCTGAACCGGCTCAACCGCACGTTCGGGGTCACCGGCCTGGTGATCGGCGTCAACCTGCTGGCCATGGCCACCGTGGTGACCCTGCGCGTGCGCCGGGGGTTCGTCCGCCGACGCGGTGGGCATTACACCGCCGAGGAGCTCGCGCGGCTCGATGACCGCGGGCTGGCCGAAGCCACCGCGCGCATACTTGAGCGCGACGGCTGGCAGGTGGCGGATCTGAGCCTGCGGAAGGGGCGTCTGCGCCTGTATGCCAGGGACCGCCACGGCCGCGAACTCGACGTCACCTTCAAACCCGTCGCGATCGATGACGACGCGACCGACGACGAAGAGCCGCCCTGGCCCCCGACCGTAGGGGAGACGGACCGGACCGGCGTCGACCGGCCCGGCAGGGTCATCGTCCGCCTCGGCGGCTTCAGCCGCTCAGAGGTGCTCTGGGCCTCCCGGCAAGGGGACGTCCACCTCGTCGACGGCCACCGACTACGGCGCTGGGCGGCGGGCACGTCACTGGACAAGCTGAGGCCGCGCCGCTGACGACATCGGCGCAGCTTCCCGTACACCGTGCCAGATCCGACAGGCAGGTGGGCCCGGACGCGGAACGCCGGTGAGAGCGTCGCCCGAGTGCGCAAGAGTCGATCGGCGCAGCGGCGGCGGCCCGCTGCTGCACTCCGCCACCGTCGCGACATGGCCCTCGGGGCCGGTGTGCGCAGGCGCGGACCGGCCCCGAGGGGCACCGACCCCTACCGTCGGCCGCACTCGGCCGACCGGGCCGGGGACGTCATGAGCGGCGCCGGCTTTCAGGCGGCGCGCAGCGGGGCGAGGGCCTTGGCCCACGCCACGACCTGGTCCAGCGTGGTGACGAGCGTGTCACGCTGGACGTCGGCCGGCTTGAGGGTGGTGAAGTTCTCGAAGTCGGTGAACAGGGAGAGGGCCACCTGGGAGCGGACGTCCGCCATCTGCATCTCGCCCGCGATGCCGCGCAAGTGCTCCACGGCACGGGCGCCGCCGACCGAGCCGTAGCCGACGAAGCCCACAGCCTTGTTGTTCCACTCGGCGTAGATGAAGTCGATGGCGTTCTTCAGTGCCCCTGGCACGGAACGGTTGTACTCGCCGGTGACGATGACGAAGCCGTCGAGTGAGGCGATCTTCTCCGCCCAGGCCTGGGTATGGGGCTGGCTGTAGTTGCCCATGGTCGCCGGGTAGGCCTCGTCCAGCACAGGCAGCTTGTAGTCCAGCAGATCGACGATCTCGAATTCCGCGTCCGTGCGCTGGGCTGCGACCTCGTACACCCAGCGTGCGACGGCTTCGGCGTTGCGGCCGGGCCTGGTACTGCCGACGATGATACCGATCTTGGTCATGGGGCACGCCCTTTCTGGTCTGCGGCGGCCTGAACGTCAGCTCTGCCCGCCAAAAAAGTACTTGCAGAGGCAAGTAAATGGAAATTTAGTTGACTCGTCAAGCAGATCGCTTGTGACGCACCCGACGAGAGGCTCCAAGCGGCAGGCTTCCTGGCCCCGGCTCCTGGCGTCTTCAGGACAACGCTGTCCAACTCCGCGCCCCGGGCGTGGCGGTGCAACTGCCGCCGCAGAAACGTCCGGCTCGTCGTGCCCTCTTCCCGGAGGACGGATTCGACTGCACAAGTGCCGAGGCGTCGCCGGCGGCCGGGGACGTCGGGCGGCACCCTGCCGTCGGCAATGCCCCGGCGGACCATCCCCGCGCCAGGACGGAGACTCACACTGCCTTGAATCCGTGCAGGGCGGTGACACATCGGTACACGGTCTGCGCGTGCCCGAACGGCCCCGGAAGTCCGCTGGAGTAGAGGAACACGGTGCGCTCGCCCCGTGGGACGTCACCGTCCCGTACCGCCTGGATCAGCCCGGCCATGGCTCGTCCGCTGTAGACGGGATCCAGGTCAATGCCCTCCAGGGTCGCGGCAGTCCGCATGGCCTCGAGGACGGGCTCATGCAGGACTCCGTATCCTGCGCCCACCCGAATCCGTCCGGATGCGGAGCGCTCCCGGGGTGACGCTGCGTCCGGTGAGGCCACCCGCGAGGCCGGCCACAGCAGCGGCGGGCTCGGCCACCGCCCCGCAGTGCACGCCCAGCACACGCTCCTCCCCCAGCGCGCCGATCAGTCCCGCCATGGTGCCGCCGGAGCCCAGTGCCACCACGACGTGCCGTACCTCACGGAGTTGCACGAGCAGTTCGTTGCCGCCGTCGACGTATCCCCGGGCTCCGAGGGAAGTCGAGCCGCCGAACGGGATCAGGTACGGGCGCGCTCCCTCCCGGCGCAGCTGCTCGCACACGTCGTCGGCGGCCTGGGCCGGCGTGCTGGGTTCACTGTCTCCGGCCCAGAAGATCGTCGCTCCGAACAGGCTGTCCAGAACCAGGTTGCCGGATCCGCCCGTGGCGCTCTCCAGCGTGCCGGGAAAGACGAGTGCGACGTTCAAGCCGAGGCGCGCTCCGGCTGCCGCGGTAAGACGGGCGTGGTTGCTCTGGGCGGCACCGGTGGTGACCAGTGTGTCCGCGGCTTCCGCCAGGGCCCCTCCCACGGTCCACTCCAGCTTGCGGACCTTGTTGCCCCCGCCTCCCAGACCCGTGAGGTCGTCCCGTTTGACCCACAGATCACCCTCCCCCAGCCCCAGTGCCCGCGCCGGCCTGGACATCGGCTCGAGTGGTGTCGACCATGTCCACAAAGCGATCTTGTCACTCATGAAACCTCCAGGTCGTGAAGAAGATGCCCCCGGCGGAGAATTGGGGGCGGGCAGCAGCACCTGCCCCGTTCAGGAACGGGCTTCGACGATGACCGTGCAGAAGCCGGCTTCCCACGGCACGCCGTCCACCCCGAGCGGCCACGGCCCCGGGCGTCCGGCAGACGCCCGGGGCCGCCGACGCCTCAGTGGCCGGCGCTCCGGCCGCCGTCGACGTGCAGGACCTCACCCGTGACGAAGGGGGCATTCTCGAGGTAGACGACCGCGTCGACGACGCCGCCCACCTCGCCCATCCGGCCGACCGGGTGCAGCGCCGCAAGGGTCTCGTGGTACTCCTGCGGGTGCATGGGCGTCTTGATGACGCCCAGCGAGACGGCGTTGCTGCGAATGCCGCGGGTGGCGTACTCGATGGCCAGCGCCTTGGTGGCGGACTGCAGGCCGCCCTTGGTCAGGGAGGCCAGGACCGAGGGGACGGCGGAGTGGGCGTGGTCGACCAGACTGGTGGTGATCTGCACGATGTGCCCGCCCCCTGACGGGCCATCTGCTCGACGGCGAGCTGGGTGATACGGAAGAACCCGGTCAGGTTGATGCCGGTGAGCGCGTCGTAGCCCTCCTGCGTGTACTCGGTGAACGGCTTGGCGACGAAGATGCCCGCGTTGTTGACCAGGGTGTCGATGCGACCGAAGCGCTCGAGCCCCGCGGCGATGACACGCTCCGCGGTGGCCGGGTCGGCTATGTCGCCCCGCATGCTGAGGACGTCGGCGTCCTGTGAGGCCGCGATGCTGCGCGACGTCGCGACCAGCCAGTCGCAGTTCAGCGTCCGCTCCCAGACCCCGCACACCCGCCAGGCGGACAAACCGACCCAGGTCCTTCGGCCCTGGTAGGTCGGGCCTCTCACCACGCGTAGCATGACTGAGGTGGAACTGCGCCAGTTGCGGTACTTCCTCGCGGTCGCCGAGGAACTGAACTTCGGGCGGGCCGCCGGCCGGCTCCTGATCGCCGGGCCGTCCTTGTCCCAACAGATCAAGGCGCTGGAGCGCGACCTCGGGGTGCGTCTGTTCGACCGGGACCGCCGCTCGGTCACCCTCACACCGGCTGGAGCGGCACTCCTCCCGCACGTCCGCGCCCTGCTGGACAGTGCCGACGACCTCCGCAACCGAGCGGCGAAAATGGCGGGCTCCGAGCCGGTCCGCCTCGGCTACGTCAGTTGGCTGCCCGCGGACCTCACCGCGCGGACCTCCACCGTGGCGCGCGTGCACGTCGATGCCTGGGTCGCGCCCTCGCACACGCAAGCCGTGCGGGTCGCGGATGGCGGCCTGGATCTCGCGGTGTGCTGGGTCCGCCAGGAGGATCTGGACGAACTGGGTCTCAACGCCCGGCTTGTCGGCGCCGATCGCCTGTACGCGGTCTCCGTCGGCCATGACGAAGCCGAGGTTCGCGCCCGTGACGTCGTCGTCCTGCTGGACGGCGATGCCACTGCCTGGTCCTCCTGGAATGCCTACGCCGAGCAGCTTGCCCACGACACCGGCGCCCGGACGGCTCACATCTCCGACGGCGGCATCACCGGGCCGACGTTCTTCGACCACGTACGTCGATCGCGCGCACCGATCCTCAACTCTCCGAAGGCGCAGACCACCCAGCTCCCACCCGAACTGGTCGCGCGCCCCGTGGTAGAGCCGAAGGTCTACTGGACCTGGTCCCTGGTGTGGCGGCGCGGCGAGACGCGCCCGGCGGTGCTGAACACCGTGGGCGCGCTCACCGACGGCCTCGGTGACTTCGGCATTCACGACCCTGATGCCTGGCTTCCGGAAGGCGACCCGTACAAGCAATAGGCACCCCGACGATCCTGCATGCTGACGTGCGGTGGGAGCCTGTCGCGTATCAGCAACGAAGAAGCGGGTCCCGGCCCAGGCCTTCTTGATCTTTGGCTACCCCGGGGACCGACGGGAACGAGGGTTCCCAGCCGACACCCTCCTCACGGTGCACCGCAACCACTTCGGCGTCGTCGTGGACCGTGTGCCCGAACTCAGAGTGCGTGCTTCGTACTTGAGTAGGCGTCAGCCCAGCTTGGACACCTGGTAGTGGCAGATGTACCACTCGCCGGCGATGCGCCGGAGCACAACGCTGAGGGTGACCTGGAGAGTCGGTCGGTGAACGAGAAGTCGACATCGAGGTAGCCGAGCAGGACATCCTCGGCGAAGCTCCGTGTCGCCAGCACCTCGTAGGGCGCGTATCGAGTCGTGATCAATGGGTGGTCCGGGTGAGATCTTTGATCCAGATCATCGAGGCGCGCAGGTGGGCGAGGAACCAACCCCGGAATAGCGCGGCCATCAAGAGGCTTAAGGTGGACATTCGAAAGGAACTTGAACCGCTGTACGAGGCTCTGAAGAAGATGATCACCGCCACGCTGTGAGCCGCTGGGGCCCTGGGCATTTGCGCCTGGAGCCCCTTTCCGTTTGGGAGGTAGAACGATGACAGCCAGAGACTGTGAACTCTGCATTGGCCGGGTGGACCCAAACAAGGCGCTGTACCAGGTGAGTGCGCACCAGGCCACCGCGCAGCACCGCGACAACATCTAAGTCTGCGCGGAACACCTACCGGTCACCATTGCCTGGTTCGCCCGACAGGGTTACCCCTCGTTGGTCACCATGACTGGGCCGCGCTGTGCTACCGCTGCCTGATCGCCCTGAGCACTAGCCTCGGGCTTTCATGACAGCTGGCCGGTTCATCTGGCGGGCTGTTTCTGTCTGTGCTGCGGGTTTCGGGCATGACATCGGCCCGGCAGTCGCGTCGGGTGGGCGCCGGGTTCCACGGCTCCGGTGGGGTGGTGCTGCTCGCAGGGACGGGAAAGTGCTGGTCAGCCGGGGCCGGGGAGGGCTTCGAGTTGTGCCAAGGCGTCGGTGATCAGGTTGGTCCAGGGCCAGTGCTTCGCGAGCCGAAGGATGCGGCGGCGTCCGGTGGTGACAAGCCCGAGGCTAGCCCACAAGATCATGTAGAGCCTGGTTTACCAGGCTGACATTGTCCTCCGCGAGAGGCACCGTGACGGTGCACCCAGCACGCCGAGTATGAGGCGAGCGGTACCAACAAGGAGAACCCATCCACGGCGATCATGGCTGCGCCGGGACCGCCACACCCTGGCGGCACCAGCGAGCCCAACGCCTTCCATCTGAAGTCGAGATACGCAGGTAACCGTCCGGTCCGCCGCAGCATTCGCTCGACACTAACGAGCGATATGCCAAAGATCGGCGTCAACACGCTCGTTGGAGCTGCCCCAGGAGCTCCGCTGTCCGGCAGAAAGAAGCACGCCGTCTTGCCTGACCGCCGCCCCTGGACGGAAACCCCTATGGCCCGGGACCCTCCGGCCTGCGCTTTCATCACTGGCGGCTGGGGCTCTTCTGTCACTGTCAGTGGCCGCTGAGTACCCTCGGGCGACCTCACACGGCCCAGCGACGGCGCAGGAGTGATCAACCAGGCGGCCGAATCTTCACCCGGCGGCTGTGGTGAGCGTGATCAATCACGTCACCGTCCACGAAGGCACCCATGGCGGGCGGTTCCATCCCACGCAGCATGGCCGTAATCTCAGCTGGCGCCACGGCGTTCGGGACACCATCTACACGAGTGCAGACTCCCAAGCGTCGGCGGCCGATGACCTCTCCACCGACATGTGCCGCCACCGGCAGAGCGACGAAGATCGCCTCCAGCGTGAGAGCGTCCACCGTGTCACCCATTGAGTACCCTGCGTAGCCGACTGGAGCCGGACGAAGTCAACGGCAGACGCCGTATACGAATCGCGGCTGATCCAGCACTCGCGCGACTCAGCTGAGGCGGACCGCCGACGTCCGCTCGCCAGCGCGCGAGCTGTGACACCCCGCTCATATCATGGAAGGACAGACAGCGGCGGCGGCAGGGCAGGAAAGTCATGTCGGATCCGGAGGTCGACTACGCGGCGGTGTTCCAGGCACTCCCTGGGGCGGTGGCGTTGCTGACCCCAAAGATGATCTTCGTGGACGCCAATGCGGAGTTCTTGCGGATCCGTGGCCTCACCCACGAGCAACTGGTCGGTCGCTACCTGCCTGAGGACTACCCCGCGAACGACCGGCCTTACCTGCTCAGGATATTGGCGTCACTACGCCGGGTGGCGGATACCGGCGAGCGAGACACACTGACGCTGGAGCGCCACGACGTGCCGGACCCCGATCAGCCTGGCGTGTGGCACGAGCGGTATTGGACGCTGACCAACGTTCCCGTCTTCGGCTCGGATGGGCGGTTGACGCTGTTGCTGCGCCGGGTGGAGGACGTCACCGAACTCACCGAACTCATCCGCGCCCGTGAAGTCGCGCTGACCTTGCAAGAAGCCATGTTGCCCGCCCCCCGCCCGGTCGGCCGGCACCCGGCGGCCGTTCGCTACCGGCCCGCTGCCGAAGCGCTGAACGTGGCCGGCGACTGGTACGACCTGATCGACCTGCCCGGCGATCGTATTGCCGTCGCCGTCGGCGACGTTGTCGGCCATGGCCTGCCCGCGGCCGGCGTCATGGGACAACTGCGCAGCGCCCTCAGCGCCGCCTCCCTCGTCGCCCAAGGCCCCGCCTGCGCCCTGGAAACCGTCGGGCTGTACGCCCGCACCATCGAAGGCGCCGAGAACACCACCGTGGCCACGACCTTCATCGACTGGGACACCCACACCATCACCTACAGCAGCGCCGGCCACCCCCCACCCGCGCTCCTGCAGAGGGGCGGGACCGTCGAGTTCCTGGACCAGGCCACCGACCCCCCACTGGGTGCCCGTCCTCAACACGTCCCCCGGATCCAGGCCGCCACGACCTTCCATGAGGGCGCCGTCCTCGCGCTCTACACCGACGGCCTGATCGAACGCCGCCGCGAAGACATCGACACCGGCCTCGCCCGGCTCGCCGACTCCCTGGCCCGCCACCAGGCAGACGAACCCGAAACCCTCGCCGACGCAGTACTCAGCGACCTGCTCCCACCTGACGACGCCACCGACGACACCGCCCTGGTCATCGTGCGCCTGTGAACCCCGCGCCCACTTCCGCTTGTTCGGCCGGACCTCGCCGACACCAGTGAAGTCACCGTTCTTCGTTCTGTGGACGAGCGGGAGACGGATTGGGGCGCCCTCTCGGTGGACGTGCTGCTCAAGATCTGCGCCCAAGTGCATCGACGGCCAGGAGCAGGAGATGAACGACCGAATCCTCGAGGGTCTGGGAGAGGAGGACCCTGCCGGGACGTGAAGCGGCCCACGCGGCCCACGCGGCCCGCTCGGGTAAGCTCCGGGGCGATTCAGGGCTTTCGTCATGTCGCAGCTGGTCTGCTCGGCTCTTTTCCAACAATCCGATAGTGGATCGGGAAGTGCGCAGCCTAAAAATTGTCCGCCAATCGGTCTCCGGCCGCAGCGCCCGTGGGGTAGTTGGGCGTTGTGGTCCGCCCTTCGGACCAGGGGTGGCCTGTTGGAACGCACTCTTGCCATGATCGCCCTGTGAACGATGACCAGCGCGTACATCCCTCGAAGGCGGCCGACGACCGTGCGTCACTCACCTCGTTTCTCGACTACCAGCGGGCCACCCTGGCCATGAAGTGCGCGGGTCTGACCGGGGAACAGCTGAAGCAGAGGGCGATCCCGACCTCAGGACTCACGCTTCTGGGCCGGGTGCGCCACGCGGCCTCCGTCGAGCGGAGCTGGTTCCGCTTCATCGTGAACGCCGAGGACGTCAAGGCGCCTTGGCCCGGCGAGGTCGACGGAACATTCGCCGAGTTCCACGTCGAGGACGCCGACGTTGGCGATGCGTTCGAAGTCTGG
The DNA here is from genome assembly GCF_032658145.1 of Streptomyces sp. MK7. Lineage (NCBI taxonomy): Bacteria > Bacillati > Actinomycetota > Actinomycetes > Kitasatosporales > Streptomycetaceae > Streptomyces > Streptomyces sp. MK7. The sequence continues at coordinate 53,034 of NZ_JAVACL010000034.1, read as the reverse complement.
CGCGAGGAGTGCGTCCGCGCGCGCCGTCGCTTCTTCCTTCGTTTCCCTCGATGACACCGTCAACTTCCGCGGCGAGACCATCTCGCTCCGCTACGTCCTCACCCACATGATCGAGGAGTACGCGCGTCACAACGGCCACGCCGACCTACTGCGCGAAGCGATCGACGGAGCCGTAGGCGAGTAGAAAAGGGAGTGATTCGGACCCTACCGGGTGAGCGCCGCGAGATGGTCACAGCATGGTTGCTGTGATCGCTGCGTCGGATCCCTCCTGGATAGCCCCGTTCACCGGGCTGAGCCCGCGTAACTTGGGCACGCTCGTGACGGTGCTGCGGGGCCAGGGCCCGGACGCCGTCCGCAAGGGCCGGCCGTGGAGCCTTCCGCTGGGGGATCGGGCGTCCCTGGTCGCGACCTACTGGCGCCCGAACTGCAGTTGATCGTTGAGAATGCGGCACCTCCCAGGCAACCCGCGCAGCCGAACCCCAGATCTTTGAACACCGCAGATGGCTCGGCTCCGATAACTGCACCGGCCGGCCCGTGAGATCGGCCGACGGCCCAGTCAGATGTTCTCCGACGACGTTCGGGGGCGTGGGCCCCGACTCACGTAGGAGCAGATTCCGGCGGCGGCTAGGGCGCGTATCGGGTTGTGGGATGCGCCTTCGCGGCACGGTTCGGTCCGGTAAACCGTCTTACGTGACGCGAGTGCAACTGGGCGATGCGGAGTGGGAGTTCATCGAGCCGTACCTACCGATCGGCGAGTACGGCCCGTACCCCGAACGGCTGCGGCAGCAGTTCGAAGGTGTGATCTGGAGGTTCAAGACCGGCGGACAGTGGCGGGAGACGCCGACGGAGTTCGGTGCCTGGTCGACCGTCCACAACCGCTTCCGTCAATGGCGGGACGCCGGGGTCTTCGAGGCCCTGCTGGAGGGCTTGATCGCAGAAGCCGCGAAGCGGGGTGAGGTGGACCTGTCCCTGGTCAGCATCGATTCCACCACCGCCCGGGCCCACCACGATGCGGCCGGGATGCACCTCGACGAGGACGTCATCACCGCCCTGGAGAAGGCCGCCGACGAGGAGGAGAAGGCCAGGTCAAAAGGGGCGGCCTCGAAGAACAAAGCGGGCAGGACTCCGAAGACGATCCCGCGCGGGAAGAGCGACGCCGCATCCGGCGACGGCGAAAACTCCGGCTGAAGGCCGCCCTCCTCGGACGCTCCAGAGGCGGGCAGACCAGCAAGGTCCACCTCGCCGCCGACCGCAAGTGCCGCCCGCTGGCGTTCGTCCTGACTGCAGGCCAGGCAGCGGACAGCCCGCAGTTCATCCCCGTTCTGAAGAAGGTGCGGGTGCGCGGGCCTGTCGGCGGCCGCCCCCGCACCTGGCCGGACGCAGTCGCCGGGGATAAGGCGTACTCGTCCCGCAGAAATCGCGCCCACCTGCGCAAACGTCGCATCAAGGCGGTCATCCCGGAGAAGAGGGACCAGGCCGCCAACCGGAAGAAGAAGGGCTCCAGAGGAGGCCGGCCGGTCAGCCATGACGCCGACCTCTACAAGGAGAGGAACACCGTCGAGCGCCTGATCAACAAGCTCAAGGCATGGCGAGGCATCACCACCAGGTACGACAAGACCCCCGACAGCTACCCCGCCGGCCTCCACCTGCGCGCCTCGATGATCTGGATCAAAGATCTCACCCGGACCACCCATTGATCGCGACTCGATACGCGCCCTAGTCGGCCGCCAGCCCGATCGGCTGGGACTCGTAATACGCCGCCACTCCCTGACGGCCGACACTGTGGGGGCGAAGCCCCTGGAAGAAGGCGTCCTCGGTGAAGACCGAGGCGACCTCCTCCGGCTTGTGCGCGTCGACCGCGGCCTTCCACCGGTCCATGACGCCACGCAGAATCGCTTCCTGTGCCGCTGTACGGTTCATCTTTTCTCCGTGAGTTGTTGTGCGGCCCGGGTGGGCGGCATGACGCGGGGGCGGGGGTGCGGACCATGACCTCCTGACCGCTGGGGATCAGACTGCGGGTCCGCCGGCCGGGCCCGGGTCGTTGGGGTGCGGCTGCAGGGCGGTGACCTCGGCGGTCATCCAGGGCCACAGGGGGAGGGTGCCGAGTACCTTCTCGCGCAGGTCCGCCTCGTCGTCCGCGCGCCACAGGCCGATGCTGCGGAGCTCGCCGACCGGGCGCCACAGCCGGGCCAGGTGACCGGTGGCGGCCAGTTCCCCGGCGCGGACGGCCTCGGCGGCACGGCGCCGGGTGACCTCGTCCGGATCGGTGCCCTCGGGCACGGTCGTGGTGAGTACGACCAGGAACTCCTTCATCGTCTTTCGTCCTCTCTCGGTCGGCTGCCGGTGTCGTGGGATGCACCGCCTCGGGTGGGACGGCACCCCGCGGCGCCGGGCGAGCCGGTAGTGCACTGGGGAGTATGCTCCGCCGGGCGGCGAGGCGTGCCGCTCATCCGGTCCGGTCACGGGTGGAGCCGGCCGGACCCGCCGCCCGCGGACGGTTGTCAGGGACCTGCCTGCGATTTCGGCGAGGCGTGGCCTGGATGCGGGCCGCGGGCCGGGGACCTCGCCCACTGGGTTCTTCGTGGGAGGTGCGGTCGATGAAAAAGACGACCGGTCACCTATACTAGATGACCGGTCTACTGACGTAAAGGTCGCTGGATCCGGCATGAGCACAGGCGCCGCCAGGCCACGGGACGGCGCTCGTGAAGGGGTCCGGTCGGCGTCGGCCGGGCGCAGCCGTCGTCCTGGCGGCGACGCGGGAGTTCGGGGTGCTACCGCAGGACGACGCCGAAGATGATGTGGAAGAACGCCTCGACCGGCGCCGCGGACTTGTCGGCCCGGGCCGCGATCAGCGCACCCTCCCAGGCGCTCAGGATGAACAGCGCGGCGGCCGTCGTGTCGAGAGCGCCATCGAGATCGCCGGCCTCTTGGGCCTCGACGAGAACCTGCCGGATGCGTGAGGCCCAACGGTCGAAGCCGCGCTGGACGGCGGAGCGGATCTCCTCATTGTGGTCCGCCACCTCAGCGCCGAAGTCGCCGGCGAGGCACCCGCGGACGAACCCGTTGTCGAGGATGTCCCCGCCGAGGTACTCGAAGTGCTCCCGGAGCCGTTCCAGCGCAGGCCGTCCGGGCGCCTCCCCGGGTCAGGGAAGGCCGGCGAGCCGCTGGATCGTGAGCGCGGCGGGCTCGCCCTTCGCCTGACGGTGCCCCGTTCCGGCCCACAGATGGATGAGAGGGGTGTCGCCGCCCACAGCGGCCGCCTTGCACAGCGGGGCGGTGAGGTGCTGCGGGGCCGGACATCCGGCGGGGCTCCGGCCTGTAGCGATCGGCCTCGCGACGCGACACGCCGGAGCCGTTTTCGCCGACCCGGCTCAGCCGCCCAGGCTCAGAGGAACGAACTGAGCAGCGTCACGGCGGCGAGCCGGCGCGCATCGAGAACGGACTTCTCCACCTCGCCGTCCGGTTCACGCCGGTCCTGGCAGTTCACCCGGCGAAGGAGAGACGTCATGGCCTCCTGGTCCTTGTCACCGTGGGACAGAGCGCCGAGGAATCGCCTCATCTCGCGGCTCCCCGTCAGAGTCCGAGATCCAGGGCAAGGCAGGAGAAGTACTGCCAGGATCCCTCGGGGTTGTAGGAACCGCCGATCCCCCCGTTCGGCGAGGCCTCCCTCACTTCGGTCATGTCCTCGTAGCGGATACGCTCGGGCAGCTTGCCGAAGCGCGCAATCCGCGCCGAAGCAGCGACATCCACCGCGCCGTCGTCACTCATGATCTTTCTCCGCTCTGCCGGTTCTGCGGGTTCTGCCGGTCGCAGATCGCGCCCTTTGCGCACGAAGCCCAGACTGCATCCACTGACGTCACCTGTCAAGACGGTGACGGGCGAGTGTGGGCAGAGGCAGCACGGGTGTCGGCTCAGTTGTCGGAGCCGGCCGTGCGTGCGGCCTGGCCGATGCACCGGCTCACGACCGGCGACCTGGAGCGGGACGTCGCTGACCGGCTGGGGGCCGTAGCCCGCACGGGTCTGCGGGTGTCAGGTCGCGGTGGGCCAGGACCGCAGCAGGGTGGCGATCTTCCCGGCGGTGCAGCCGGGGTCGAGGAGCAGGTTTTTGAGGGCGATGGCATCCTCGCGGGCGGGCTTGACGGGAATCCCGACGGCGTCGAGGTACATGACGCCGGTGGCGGCGGCGACGGCCAGGTTGGAGCGCTCCAGCCAACGGCACCGGCCCAGTGTGTGCACCAAGGCGGCGGCCTTGGCATAGGGGCCGTCGTAGATCGGCTGCTCGAACAGCTCGGCCCGGTGCCGGGCGACCGCCGACACGGGAACACCGTAGTCGTCAGGGGACGGATCGTTCGCCCCTGCAGCCTCTGCGACCTGCAGGATCCAGGCGACGTCGATGTGCAGATCCATCAGGCCGCGCGCGGTCCCCGAGGTGTCTGCTGGGCTTCCTCGGCCTCGTCGAAGACCGCCTGGTGTTCGGCCAGGAAGTGGGCGGCCGCCTCCATCGCACGGGCACGCAGACCGCTGGCGTCATCCTGTACAAGCCGGGCGAGGTAGTCCCCGACGCTCAATCCCAGGTCGGCGGCGCGCTTCTTCGCGAGTTCCGCAACGTCCTCATCCACGCGCGCGCCCAGTTGTGTCTTGGCCATGCCAGCATGGTAACAGCTGTTACCAGAATCTGCCCAGGCCCGAGGCGTCCGGTGACGAGCAGGGCGCGATCAGGCGCCGGCAGGTGTCATTGCCGGGCGCTCTCCGTCCTTTTTCATGGTTCTTGCTGTGGTGGTGCGATGGGTGCGTTCGATGGCCTGGCCCCAGTAGGTTCCGGCGATCATGAGCATGGCGCCGAGGGTGGCCCAGAGGGTGAGCCGTTCACCGCCGAGGCTGATCCCGAAAGCGACGGCCCAGGTCGGTTCGGTGCCCAGAAGAAGGCTGGCCCGGCTGGCGGAGGTGCGCTGCACGGCCCAGGTCTGGGCAAGGAAGGCGAACACGCTGCAGAACAGGGCGAGATAGACCAGTTGAGTCCAGGTGGTGGCACTGCTGTGGGCCAGGTCGGGCAGGCGGGTGAGGGCCGGTGTCAAGAACAGAGCCCGTGGATCACCGTTCACGACGGCTTCCCGCTGATGGCCACCATCGAGGCCATCGCCGGCGTCGCCGACCGCCGGCTCGACATCGTCCACCGCATCAACGAATTCGCGGTGGTCGCCGAGGCCGTAGCCGCCGACGGCGGCCTGGCGTTGATGCCGCGCTGGACCGCCCGTGCGCACCCCGACGTGGTCCTCAGGCCGCTGAGCGGAGTGCACGCCCGTCGCCACATCGACGTTCTCCACCGACCCGAGCGCGCTGCCCGGAACGCCGTCCGAACAGTCCTTGCCGAGTTGCACCGCGCCGCCGCAGCGATCCGGGGCCGAGAAGCCTGAGCGCCTCTGCCACCGGCCGCGGGTGAAGCTCCGCAGCGCATTCTGAAATGGTCAGTGGGAGGCCGAGGCTCCCAGCAGGGAGTTGTGGGCCATCAAGGAGCACTGAGCGTGCCGACCCCGTGCGGGATGCCTCTCAGCACGGACGGAGGGACCTGCCGTCGGCGGGGCTCTTGTACCGGCACGCCTTCCAGGCTTCCTGAGCGGTCACTTGAGGATCTCGAGCAGCCGGTCTGCGAGCACCCCGGCCGAGTGGGGGTTCTGTCCGGTGATGAGGTTGCGGTCCTCGACCATGTACGGCTCCCAGATCGGACCGCGGCTGAAGTCGACGCCGACCTTCTCCTTGAGCTCGGTCTCCAGCAGCCACGGTGCCCTGGGGGCCAGGCCGACGGCCTCTTCCTCCTCGTCGGTGAAGCACGTGACCCGGTAGCCCTTGAACGGCGACTCGCCGTGGATCCTGGTGGCCAGCATCGAGGCGGGGGCGTGGCACACGATCGCCAGTGGCCTGCCCGAGGCGAGCTGCGCCGTCAGCAGCCGGCCGACGTCGGCGTCGAACGCCAGGTCCGCCATCGGACCATGACCACCGGGCAGGTACACCGCGTCGTAGTCCTCCAGGCGGACGTCCGACAGCTTCAGCGGCCGCCGCATCACCTCGGCGGACCGGATGATGGCCTCCAGCTCGAGCGCTCCCTCCTCACCGCCGGCCATGGAAGGACGCAGGCTCATCATGTCGACGTTGGGAATCACGCCGTCCGGTGTCGCGACCACGACCTCATGGCCGGCTTCCGTGATCTTCTTGTACGGCATCGCGAACTCTTCGGCCCAGTAGCCCGTCGCATATCTGGTGCCGTCCTTCAGCACCCAGTACCTCGCCCCACTCACGATGAAGAGGACTCTCGCCATGGCACACACCTCCTGGTCCCCTGACCGGTGAACCTATGGGGGATGGATGGAGTTCGGCTCAGATACATACGTGACCAGGCATTTGCTGAGCTTCTCCATTCCACGCCCGGCATTACGGTCGGGCAAGTCGGCAACGTTCCGTGTCCACCCCGCCCTTTGACACTGTGAACTGATCAACCAGATCAGTAGATGACCGGTCGGATATAGCTGGAGACACTCATGAGCAGGACATTTCTCATCACCGGTGTCAGCAGCGGCCTGGGCCAGACCTTCGCCCGGGAAGCACTGGCCGCCGGCAACGTCGTCGTCGGCACCGTCCGCGGTCCGGAGCAGGTCGGACTCTTCGAGGCTCCGGCCCCCGGGCACGCCGTCGGCAGGCTGCTGGACGTGACCGACGACCGGGCAGACGCGACGGTGGTCGACGACGTCGAGCGGACCGTCGGCCCCGTCGACGTGCTGATCAGCAACGCCGGGTACGGCCTGGAGGGCACCGTCGAGGAGACGAGCACGCCCCTTCTGGTAGAAGCGGCCTCATAGCGAGCCGACTTCGGCGATGGAGATCCTCGCGGGCTCGTACCCGCCCGCCTCCCTCGCCGCCGACGACCGACCACCCCCACCGGCAACCGCTCAAGGCGCGCAAGACGGTGGCCGCGCCGCCGGACGCACGCCCGTCCTGTCCGGGCTCACTTCACGACGGGCTGAGCCGTGTCCGTTGCGCAGGAGGCCGTCTCCTCCTCTCGCGGTGGCCGGGCAGCCGCCGGAGACGACGGCATGACGGTGCCGGGAAGGTGGACGCGGCGCAGTCGAGGCCGCTCGTCTCTGGACCGGGGCCGCTTCATCGCTTCTCCCAACGTCGCGTCGACATGCGATGCCCGCAGCGCTCCAGGCAACGACGGCGCGGCGGGACGGGGTGAATGATCACAAGAACTTCCGGCGCCGCCGACGCATTCCGGGACGGCCGGCGAAAGTGCTGTGAGGGGGGTCACTTAACAGGCGTCCACAGCAGTGCAGTCCTGATGGCGCGTCAATCCCGCGTCACGCAAGGGGCGGTCCACATGTCCCATCGCCTTCGCCCAGGCCGTCGCCGAGCCGACGGTGGACGGCGGCCACGCGGTGCCGGCTCGGGCCAGGCAGCGGTCACTCGGCCGGCCGAGCTTCGTCGGTGTCCATGGTGTCCATGGTGTCCATGGAGGCGAGCCGGTGTTCAGCGGTGGGTTGCGAACGCCGGACCGGCTGACCCGGCGTGGGCAGATGGTGCGGGAACCCGAAGCGAAGGACAAAGGCAGCGAGCGCCGCGGTCAGGACGACGGCAGCCGCCAGGACGAGGGCCTGGTGGTAGCCGTGGTGGAGCAGGGGGGTGACGGCCAGTGGGCCCAGGATCTGGCCGACCGAGTATCCGGCCGTCAGAAGCGCCACCGCGCGGGGGAACCGCAGGTGCGCGCCCGCCGCGAGGGCCAGCGTGCTCACGCCTATGAACGTGGCACCGAAGAGCGCCGCGGAGATCAGTGCGGCGGCGACCCCGCCGACCAGCGCGGGCAGGGCTATGCCCACGGCTTGCACGCCCAGTGCGGCCAGCAGGAGGTCCGGGCGGGACCAGCGGCGTCCCAGCGCCGCCCACAGCGCGGAGGAGGGGATGGCCGCCAGGCCCACCAGCACCCACGCGCCGCTGCCGATCCAGCCGGGCGAGGTCTGCTCGATGGCCGCGACCAGGAAAGTCCCGGCGATGATGTAGCCGACGCCCTCCAGCGTGTAGGACGCGAACAGGGCACTGAACCAGCGATGGGGGCGCGGACCGGCCGTCCGCTCCGGTGCCGCGGGCTCCGCAGCGGACGCGGGCTGCGGGGCGACCGGCTCGGGCCGCAGACCCCAGGCGACGAAGGTCAGCGCGGCGGCCAGGGCCGCGGAGGCCCACCACGCGGTCTCCCAGTCGCCGGCCGTGCGCAGTACCAGGACGAGCACACCGGACAGGGCGATGCCGGCGCCGACGCCACCGAACGCCCAGCCGGGCAGGTGGGCCGGGTGGTCTCGCAGGTGACTGAGCAGTGAGCTCACGGCGATCACGAAGATCAGCGCGCTGAAGATCCCCGCGCCCAGCCGCAGGAGCACCCACACGGCGGTGGTGTGCGTCAGTGGCATCATCGCCAGAGAGGCGACCAGCGCCAGCAGGCAAGCGCGGAGTACGGCCGTGGAGCGCACCAGCGCCGGGAGCAGCGTCCCGGCGAGAGCGCCGACCAGGTACCCCACGTAATTGGCGGTGGCCAGGTTCGCTCCGGCGCCGGCCGGCAGTCCGGCCTGGGCGTGCATCAGCGGGAGGATCGGGGTGTAGACGAAGCGGCCGACGCCCATGCCCGTCGCCAGCGCGGCGGCGGCCTGGGCGACGTGGACCCACGGCGATGGAGGCCGCCCTCCCGCGGCGTGCAGATGGCCTTGCGACGGTGTTGTGGTCATGTGATGTTCCTCGGCGGTCCTCGATACGTCAGTGACAGGGCAGGAGTTCGCGCGGTGGCCGGGCGCCGCTTCGCGGCGTCGCGGCAGTCATGTGACGCTCCGAGTCCCGCACCGGTCGTGGGGGGGCGCTTCCCGTCGGGAGCCGTGCTCTTGCGTTCCTCCGCACGGCGGCAAGGTGCCCGAGGGCGGGTGCTGCCTCCGAGGCACCGGTCCGTCTGCTCACCATGCCCTCAGGGTGCGCCCGCGACCATGGCACCATCCAGGACCGGCTTCCTCCCTGCTGGGAGCCTCAGCCTCGTACGGAGAGAGGAAATGTCGGCAACCGGCCTCCTCTGTCATAGTCGATCGGTCGTATACTTGTGGTATGGGTCGGACAAGTGATGCCAAGGAAAAGATCCTGACCGCCGCGCGGTCACTCATCGAGCTGCGCGGCTACTCGGCTCTGGGCGTGGCCGAGATCTGCAAGACGGCAGGCGTGCCCAAGGGCAGTTTCTACTACTTCTTCGAGTCGAAGGAGGCGCTTGCGCTCGCCGTGATCGACGAACACTGGGCCGCAGAACGACGCGAGTGGACCCGGCTCCTCAAGGACGACGCGGAGCCACTTCAGCGACTGCGGCAGTTGTTCGAGGCGACACAGGCCACTCAGCAGGCCGGCCAGGACAGCTGCGGAACGATCTCGGGCTGCATGTTCGGAAATCTCTCCCTGGAGATGAGCAATCAGACCGAGGCCGTACGCGAACGGCTCCAAGAGATCTTCGAAGCCCAGGTCGAGATGGTCGAGGCGGTCATCACCGAGGCCCGTGCGCGCGGCGACGTGACCGTGGCGGACACGCGTACCGCCGCCCAGTCGGTCGTCGCCCAGCTCGAGGGCCAGGTGCTGTTCGCCAAGCTCTACAACAACACTTCTCCGCTCAACGCCCTCTGGACCAATTGCCTGGCACTCCTGGGTGCTCGTACGCCGGTGCAGGTCTGACCCGGCGGACGCGGTCGCGGACCCGCTCGCTGACGCGTGGTCCGGCCGGACCGGCACTCACGCTGTCGGCACGCGGAAGGCCTGCGCCACAGCACTACCGGCGCGACCGCGACGGCGAGGCCGCTCGCGCAGGCGAGTCTCCCCGTGCCTGGGTCCGCTTGCGCGCACGATAGGCAGCCGCCTTGATCCTGTTGCCGCACGGGTCCATGGCACACCACTCCCGGCGGCCTCCGTGCGACCGGTCGAGATAGACCTGGGTGCACTCGGGCCTGCTGCATTCCCTGAGCAACGCCGCTTCCGGTCCGCCGAGCAACCGCACGGCCTCCCGGGCGATCGACGACAGCGCCTGCTGCGGCGTCGCATCGACACGGCGCCCCTCCCGGGTGAGCTGCGGCACCGCGGACGGGGTACGCGCCGTGCCGTTGACCAGCTCCAGAGCAGAGGCGTCATAGTCGTCGCCCGCCAGCGTGGCGACCAGCAGCAGGTAGACCGCCTCACGAAGAGCGATCGCCCGCTCCACGTCGGACGGTTTGCAGGGCGTGTCCCCGTCGACGAGACCGGACTCACGGAACCAGGCCTCGAGACTCTCCGGGCTCGTGAGCATTTCGGTGGGCACGGCGTTGCGCCGTGCGCGCAGCGTTCCGACGAAGTCCAGCACCGGAGCACCGCACTTGAAGACATGCACCATGTCACCATTCTGGCAGGTGACGAGAAACACGACAAGTCTCCTGGCGCCCCGGCCGCGCGGCACCCCGGGCAGGTCCGCCGGGTCCGTCGCCGATCAGGACCCGGCGCGCTTCGGCAGCCTCCAGTCGGGGCGCGGGAAGTGGCATGTGTAGCCGTCCGGGTAACGCTGGAGGTAGTCCTGGTGCTCCGGCTCGGCCTCCCAGAACGGGCCGGCCGGTACGACCTCGGTCACCACCGGCCCCGGCCACAACCCCGACGCCTCGACATCGGCGATGGTGTCCTGCGCGATGCGTCGCTGATCGTCGTCGAGATAGAAGATGGCGGAGCGGTAGCTGAGACCCACGTCATTGCCCTGCCGGTACTTCGTGCTCGGATCGTGGATCTGGAAGAAGTACTCCAGGATGGTGCGGTAGTCGGTGACAGCGGGATCGAAAGTGATCTCGATCGACTCGGCATGCCTCCCGTGGTCGCGGTACGTGGGATGGGGCATCTCGTCGCCGCTGTAGCCCACCCGCGTCGTGACCACACCGGGAAGCGTCCGGATCAGCTCCTGCATACCCCAGAAGCAACCGCCCGCCAGTACGGCCTTTTCGTGCACGTCAGTCATGGCGCATCGCCTTTCCGTAGGAGGTCTGCCTGGCAACCGACCAGGACCCGCCATGCCGAGGGTACCCTCGTCACCTATCAAGGTGGTAACCGGTTGACGGGCGTCGGCGCGCTTCCGTCACATGGGCGCTATGCGCTCCAGCACCCGCGTGGCCGCGACGATGTCGCAGCCTTCCAGGCGGGAGAAGATGTGACGTCGCACGCTCGCAAGATTCGTGGGCCACGCCTGTTTCAGCTGTGTCCAGCCGGAACTGGTGAGCACGGCGAGCCACGCCCGCCCGTCCTCCGGGCACTTCTGGCGCAGCACGAGCGACTGCGATTCCAGGCGGTTCACCACTCTGGTCATGCCGCTCAGGGAGAGTCCGCAGGCCTGGGCCAGTTCGCTCATGCGCAGCTGGTTGTCCGGTGCCTCGGAAAGGTGCACCAGGACCATGTACTCCCCGCCGGTGATCGGCTGTTCCTTGAGCATCTCGGCGTCGACGACGCGAGGCAGTTGTGTCATCACCCTGCCGAGAACGCGCAGGAACGCCTCCTCGTCCTGACTGAGAGGCTCGATCGTCGTCGGGGTCGGCATGCGCACAGTGTAGTTGGCGGAGGCCGACCGCCCGCGAGGGTGCAGGCACCGGACTCCGGGCCATGAGTCCCATACTCGACGCGCCGCGTCAGGGGGCGGCATCGCCCGGCACGCGGGCCGCGCATCGAACTGAGCCGTGTCGAACGGCCCCGTGTCCCCTCGCGCCCGGCCGTGCGGAGGCGACCGGCCGTGGTCTCCCCCGCCCGACTCCGCCCCTTCTCGTGCCGCTAGACCGTTTGTCCTGCCGCTAGACCGTGTCCGCCTTCTCGGGCACGCCGGCAACGGGCTCCTCGCGCAGCCACCGGGCGTGGTGCCGCGCCGCCCAGGACCGGCTGACGTGTCCGGTGCGCATTCCCAGCCTTGCCTCCGGATCCTCGAACGCCTTGCGCATGTGCCCGAGCAGGACGACGGCGATCGCCCAGGCGAGACAGTCGTGCACGAAGATGGCGCTGGTGCGCGAGATGAAGGGCAGCAGTCCGATGAACCACATCAGCAGGCCGGTGAACATCATCACGAGCACCGCACCCGCGATCCAGCCCGCGTAGATCTTCTGGCCCGCGTTGAACTTGCCGGCCGGGCGCGCCTCGGGGGACGTCCGGCGCCTGCGGACGCTCCGCAGCCACTGCCTGTCGTACACGGCGAAGCGGTTCAGCCTGCGCAGGTCCGCGCGGAAGTCGGAGGAGAGGAGTCCCAGCAGGAAGGGCAGCGGCAGGGCGATGCCCGACCACTCGTGGATCGTGACCATGAGGGGACGCCGGCCGACCAGTTGGGCGAGCGGAACGATGTACAGGCAGGCGGCGGTCACCAGGCAGAGCAGCATCAGCCACCCGGTGGCCCGGTGAATCATGCGCTCGGCAGTGCTGAACCGGCGAATCCTGCCGGACGGCTCAGGCCGCGTCACTGTGCCGGTCGGCGTCGTCGAGCCAGCCGTCGACGGCATAACCGCGCTCCTCCCAGTAGCCGGGGACGACCTTGTCGGTGACCGAGAGACCGGACAGCCACTTGGCCGACTTGTAGAAGTACATGGGGGCCACGTAGAGACGGACCGGTCCGCCGTGCTCGTGAATGATCGGCTTGTCCTGCATGTTCAACGCCACCAGGACGTCCGAGCGGCGCGCCTGCTCGAGAGTGAGGCTCTCGGTGTAGGCGCCGTCGAAACATCTGAACCGCACCGCCGCACCTTCGGAACGCACCCCGGCGGCGTCCAGGAGGTCGGCCAGCTTCACCCCTTCGAAGGGCGTCTTGTCCACCCGCCATCCATCGGTGCACACGACGTCGCCGACAACGCGGGTCTGCGGCATCGCACGCAGTTCGGGCAGCGTGTACGTCCTCGGCCGGTCCACCAGTCCGCCGACGCGAAGCTGGTAGTTCGTCTCGTCCTTGCGGGGCACCGAGCCGACGACACTGTAGTAGCGGAAGCCGCCCGGATTGGGCAGAAGACCGGTGATGCCCGTCGCGTCGACCTGCGAAGCGGCGCCGAGGAACCCTTCCCAGCCGTGCTGCAGATACGGGGCGGCGGCCAGGCCCGCGGCTCCCGCGCCCAGCATGCCCAGCATCGCCCGCCGCCCTACCGGTGCGCCGGCGGGCGTGCGCTTCGGCTTTTCTGTCATGGTCAGTGCTCCTTCGAGGGGGCGACGATCCCGGCGGCTCGCCGCCGTGTGAACGGCAGTGGTCGGCCGCACACACGTGTGCACACCGGCGAGCCGTCCGACTTCACCATCGCCACCTGTTCAGGTGGTGACGACGCTGGCACGGCCGTCTTCCGGCTGTCAACAACTGCCGAGGTCAACCAGGGCACAGGGTGCGCGGACGCGGGCGTCGCCCTGGCCGTCCGCGGATCCGAGCGCATGGCGCCGGGAAGATGCCGCTCGACGCGGAGAGCGCCCCTCGCCCTGCTGCCCCGAACAGCCCGCTGCTGACGGCCGGTTCGCGGCGACCGTTCCCGTCGGCACCCCGAGGATTCCGGCGGTCTCCTCGATCCTGCGATCGCACAGGTGGATGTGGACCAGCACGGCACGGTGCTGCGGGGCAGCACCCAGGCGTTCACGCCGTGACGGCCGGCCGACCACTCCCGGAGCCGGGCAGCTGGGTCGCCAGGGGGCTCGGCGCATGAGCCGCGCCCCCTCTTGTTCGCCCGCTCCCTCCGACTTTCCTGCCGGCCGCCCGATTCAGTCGTCAGACGAAGCGGGAACCTGCCGGACCGTATCCGGACATCGCCGCGCCGGCTGCCCAGCTCCATACCTGCGTGGCATCGGGCCAGCCGCCGCCCGGGACATCGGGGGCCTCGGACGGCACGACCCCGAAGGCCGCGGAGGCGTCGACGACGGCGGAGGGACCGACGGCGGCCGTGGCCGAGAGACCGACGCCGGCGGACCGACGCTGCTCGGCGATGTGTGCGGGTGTGTACGTCATGGAGGTCATGCCTTGGCCCGTCTCTGTCCGGTCGGCACCGGTGTGGTTGGTGGCAGGGGAAGGTGCGGGGTGGGGCCGGCCAGGGGCGGGTCAGGCGGCGGCGGCGTTGATGGTGACGGGGATGTTGCCGCGGGTTGCCTTGGAGTAGGGGCAGATCCGGTGCGCGGCGTGCGCGAGTTCTTCGGCGGTCTGCTGGTCGACGCCACCCAGGGTCGGGTTGAGGGTCGCCGAGAGGGAGAACTCGCCGTCGTCGCCGTGGGTGAGGGTGATCTCCGCGGTGATGACGGTACTGGTGAGCCTGATCTTGCGGAGGCCGGCGGCGCGGCGCAGGGCGCCGAGGAAGCAGGCAGCCCAGCCGGCGGCGAAAAGCTGTTCGGGGTTGGTGGCGGTGCCGACGCCGCCGAGTTCCTTGGGGAGGGCGAGGCTGGTCTGGAGCAGGCCGTCGGAGGAATGGACGTGGCCGCCGTTGCGGCCTTCTCCGTCGACGTTGACGACGGCGGTGTAGCTGACTGCCATGGCTTGTGCTCCCCCTGTGGGTCGGTCCTATGTGGCGCCTCTCCGTTTACGCCCGATGCGCATCACTGGTTGAGGCGGTGACGAAATCATGGCAGGGCGGCGCATCACCCGTCAAGATGGTGACTGTGGTGGGGGTGGGACGCCTTGGCTGGAATGGGCGACGGCTATGGCGATTTGACACCGCCTTGGTCGAGACGGTCGCGCTTGACCCACCGCCTGTGATCGACGCCGCCCTCAAGGCCGACCTCGCCGAGGCCGCCGGCCGCGAGCAGACCGTGCCGTGGAGGGGGCGTCGGCGCGAAGGTGCTTGCCGAACGGATCAGTCCGATCAGCAAGGTCCGTGCCGCGGTGCCGGCATCCGTGGAAGGTTGGCAGGATGTCGCGGCCGGCTCATGGCCGGCAGGGACACCTGCCACCGAGGACACCGTAGCCGCGGCCAGGGCGCCGGCCGGTGGCGCACCGGTCGGCAGCCATCACCTGCTCGAGGCGATGCTGCGAGCGGAGAACAGCATGGCGGCCAGGGTGCTGCACGTGAACGGGATCGACGCCGTCGTGTACGAACGTGAGTCGCCGCGCGGCGCGCGCGGCCAGGGCGGCATGCTCGATCCGCACTCCGGGACCGGGCAGCGGGCGATGCGCGAGGCCGGCCTGGTCGACCAGTTCCACGCGATCGCCCGTCGTGCGGGCCAGGATCTACGTCTTCTCGAGCCGGACGGCACCCTGCTGCTCCAGGAGGACACGCCCGATGACGCCCCGCTCGAACGGCCTGAGGTCGACCGTGCCGATCTGCGCGACCTGCTGCTGGACTCCCTCCCCGCACACGCTGTGCGCTGGGGGCATGCCTTCGAAACCGCCGACCACGGCCTGCTGCACTTCGCCGACGGCAGCAGTGCGACGTACGACCTGCGGGTCGGCGTTCGCCACCAGCGGGATCCCGTTCGGCGACCCAGCCGCCGCCCGGGCGCGGCTGATCGACCTGCTCACCGGCTGGGACTCCCGGTTCACCGAACTGATCGCAGCCTGCGACGACATGGTCCTGCCGCGGTCGATCACCACTCTTCCGGTCGGGCTGACCTGGCCGTCGACGCCAGGTGTCACGCGGCTCGGCGATGCCGCGCACCTGATGCCGCCTGTGGGGCAGGGCGCCAACATGGCGTTGCTCGACGGCGCCCTGCTCGGCCTGGCAGTGGCCGCGCACCGGGACGACTTTGCCGCCGCCGTCCAGGAATACGAACGCGAGATGTTGGAACGCACCAGCGCCGCCGGCCGGCAGTCCGCGCACGTCCAGGCAATCCTGGCGTCGCCCGACGCCGGCCGGAAGATGCTTGCGTTCTTCCAGCCTGGCTGAAGGTAATCGGATCGACCAGGCATCCGGCCGCCCAGCCGGCGCGATCACCCGCTCACGGATTCACCCGCTGACGGATTCAAGTGTGCCGTGCACACGGTCGCATGCACGGCACACCGGCGCTTCGGACGGCGAATGTAGGAGCGTACCGCCTACTTGAAGCGGACCACCTGCGGGTCGTGGTCGCTCGTCTGGTCGGAGAACTCGGCGTTGATGTGGACGACCTGGTACTCGGGCTTCTGCACGGCGGGTGAGACCAGGATGTGGTCCAGCGTCTGGGAGTTGCCGTCGTACACGTAGCTGTACCGCTCGTTCACCGGCAGCGTGTTGATCAGGTCCGTGAGGACACCACCGGAGGTGAGCGCGGCCAGCGGCTTGGAGAACTGGTAGTCGTTCAGGTCACCGAGGACGACGACCTTGGCCTTCGGGTCCTTGTCGAGCAGGCCGGACACGAAGGTGTTGACCTCCTTCGCCTGGGCCGTGCGCTGGGTCTCGGAGCTCAGCGTGGGCGGCTGGAAGGCGCCGTGCACCGGCTGGTCGCCGCCCTTGGAGTTGAAGTGGTTCCCGACGACGAAGACCTGCTTGCCCCGGAAGAGGAACTCGCCGACCAGTGGCTTGCGGCTGCTCGTCCAGGCGTCCGAGGTGGGGTCGATCCGGCCCGGGGAGACCGAGAGCCGTACACCCTTCTTGCCGTCGCCGACGGCTTCGACGGCCGTGGTGGAGTCGCCGCCCGGCCGGTCCACGAAGGTGACACGCCGCGGGTTGAAGAGGAAGACGTTGCGGATGTTGCCGCCGGGCTCGCCACCGTCGGAGTCGTTGACCGGGTCGATCGCGCGCCAGTCGTACGACGGTCCGCCGGCCGCCTTGATGGCGTCGATGAACCGGGAGATGGTCGTGCCGGCCGTGACCGTGCCGTCGTCCTTGGGGCCGTTGTCGTCCTGGATCTCCTCCAGGCTCACGATGTCCGGGGCCGCCAGGTTCGTGACGACGCCCTGGGCCAGCCGGTCGAACTTGCTCTGCGGGTCGGTCGGGTCGAGGTTCTCGACGTTGTACGTCGCGACGGAGAGCTCGTTGGACTTGCCTTTGCTCGCCACGTCGGGCGTGA
This sequence comes from Streptomyces sp. MK7, assembly GCF_032658145.1. Taxonomy (NCBI): domain Bacteria; kingdom Bacillati; phylum Actinomycetota; class Actinomycetes; order Kitasatosporales; family Streptomycetaceae; genus Streptomyces; species Streptomyces sp. MK7. The sequence goes on along the minus strand of NZ_JAVACL010000034.1, from coordinate 36,054 downwards.
GTCCGCCCGGGTCGACCGTTCCGAGCGTGGTCGCCTGGATGTTGTAGCCACCGTAGTTGGAGTAGTCCACGGGGCCCGCGGTGGTGCCGGCGAGGGTGTCGCCCACATCGGCCTTGAGCTGGTCCCCGGTCAATGAGGTGACCAGCAGCCGCCCGGAGTTGGGGTCGTCGTAGCCGGTGAGGACCGTGCCGCCCCGCGGCGTGGGGTTCTGGGCGGGCTTGGTGGTGATCCACGTCTCGTTGTAGGCGTTCGTGGCGCCCACCACGCGGGAGTCGCCGATCCGCACCACCATGCCCTCATGGGCCTCCAGCCAGTCCAGCGCGTAGGCGCCGGGCTGCAGTCCCAGGGACTCGATGCTCCCGCCCTGTGCCTGCGGGGCGTAGGTGTCGGGCAGCGTCGAGGAGTCGATGACCTCGGCCGCAGGCACCGTGTTGCCTGCGGACAGCACGGCGGCCGTCGGGCCGGTCAGTTCGGTGACGGACTGCGAGCCGCTGCTCTTGCCACCGGGGTAGTACTCGCTCACCTTGCCCGAGACGAGCACCGAGTCGCCGACCTTGACCAGGGGTGTGGCGGAGCCCGTGAAGACGAAGAGGCCTTCGCTGGTGGCCGTGTTGCCGTCCGGTTCGGGGTCCTGGATCCAGTAGCCCTTCGAGCCGGTGCTGCGCACGGCGGTCACCACGCCGGGCACGTTGGTGACGGTCCTGCCGCTCTGCGGGGAGATCCGGCCGGCGCCCTGGATGTCGTGGATGCGGAGGCTGCCGGGGGTCGGAGTGGGCGTGGGGGTGGGGGTGGGCGACGGGTCGCCGGAGCCGCCGCCCGCGGTGTTGTGGGGGCTCGGCGCGGCACCCGTGAGGTCGGCCGCGTTGTCGTCGGTGTCGGTGAGCTTCGCATCGCGCGAGACGGAGGTGGTGTTGCCGGCTCCCGTGGTGGGAGATCCCTCCCGGACCACGGCGGTGCCGAAGCCGACCAGGTCCTTGACGCTGCCGTCAGCCGCGCAGTCGGCAGCGGTCAGGCAGGTGAGCGGAGTCGTCGAGTGGACCAGTGCCACGGTGCCGGTGGTCGCCGACATGGAGATCGTGCCGGATGCGTCCGGCGTCGGCAGGGCGGTGTCGCCGCCGGAGCCCTTCGCCTCCTGGACCAGGTAGGTGCCGCCCGCGGGAATGGCGCCGGTGAGCGGGGTGACCTGCCACTTGCTGGTGGCGGTGGGCGATCCGGGCAGGTACTGCACGGACCAGCCGCCGAGGTCGAAGGGGGCGGTGGCGGCATTGCCCAATTCGATGAAGTCGTTCGTGTACGAGGCGCCGGAGTTGCCGCCTCCGCCGTACACCTCGGAGATGACGGCATCCGAGGAGGGCTCGGCGTGCGCGGTGATGGGGAGCGCGACGAGCGACCCGGTGAGGCCGACGGGCAGCGCGACGAGGAGTGCCTTGGCACCTCGGCCGCGCAGGGCCGGGGGTATGCGTGTCACGTGAGACTCTTTCTCGCGGGAGCAGTTGTGTCAGAGGCGCGGCGGAGTTGTGGGGGGTGTGTGATGCTTCAAGTCGGCGTCAAGATACGCGCGTAGACGCACGTCGTACAAGGAGTCCTACCTGATGGGTGACTGACGTTCGCCGGCCGTTCGCCCAGCGAGGGACGGAGCACCCTGGGCGGTCATACCCTCATGGCCAAGTCGGCAGGGAACGCCACCCAGACCGAGCTGCCCTACTGGTGATGCCGGCTCAAGGCCCGCGAGCAGCACATCGGCCAGGTCCTCCACCGCGTTGCACCGGAGCCGCGAACGGGAACCCGCACCGGCGCTTGCGGCACACGGATGTGAACGCCCATATCCGCGCTGCCCTGGCCGTCGGCTCCTTCACACACGACGTCGTCGCCCGCGAAGCCGGCGGGTCAGGATTCGTCCAGCGTTGCCGCCTCTCCCTGCAGGGCCTGTATCAGTGTCCGGACCTGGGCGTGGTTGCGGCGGGGGATCGTGGCGACTCCGATGTGCCGGGTCGGGGTCGGCGGCGCGATCGGGACAGTGCGCACTCCCACCACCCGCGGGGTCTGCGCGATGGAGGGGATGAGCGAGATTCCCATGCCCGCAGCGACGAGCGAGCGGGCGAAGAAGTAGTCCGTTGTCGTGCCGAGACCTCGCCCGGGTTCGTGACCTGATTCCGGGCGACTGGCTCAACGACTGTCGCTGACCACGTCCGAGGCTCCTGCGGGCCAGGCCGCCACCGAAGCAGTCCCGTCAGCGGTCCAGCCACCGGCGGCCGTAGCCGGGAGCGTCGACGATGCCCGTCGCCCGGGCCGGGTCGAGTGTGTGCCGTCGAAGTTCGACCCTCAGTTGAGGTAGTTCGCACGCCCTTCGTCGTCGAGCTCGAAGGGACCCTCAGGGATGATGCAGAACTCATTGCCCTCGGGATCCGCCATCACCAGGAACCCGCCGCCGGCGTACTGCTCCAGCCTGCTCCCGCCGAGCATCTCGACCCGTCGCTGCTCGGCGGCGGGATCGGGAGAGGTGATGTCGAAGTGCATCCGGTTCTTGCCCGACTTGGGCTGCGCCGTTTGCTGAAAGCCCAGCCCCAGGCCGTCTTCCCGCCGTAGCCAGACGTACGGGCCCGTACGGCCCACGACCGGCCTACCAAGCAGTTCGGACCAGAACACAGCGAGCCGTTCGGGGTCTGTGGCGTCGACGATGAGGGCATTGATCTTCATGGGTGGGTCCGTCATGCCCCGATCCTCTCAAGCGGGCCCTGTGGTCGGACTTCGCCGGCATCTGCTGACAGTACGATGCGCCGTTGCCATGTTCGCGGTGCGGCTCGTCGCTGACGCGGGCTGAGTTCGGGGCCCCTGCGTACCCGGGGTCCACCTCGCCGACCGACCCGATCCCTTGGGCCACCCACCCCCGGAATCAGCGGCTCGGGCACGATCAGGAACTGTGCCCACGCCTCCCGATCCCGCCGTTCGGTACCCCGACGTCGCGGCCTGCGGCACTCTTGCCACAGCGCTCCGGGCCAAGTCGGAAACACGCCTCGGCGCTGTGCCCGCCATGTCCACCAGCTCCGCTCCGCTGCTCCGCGCGACCGTCGCGAGCACCCTGCCGCACCGCGAGCCGCCGCAGATCAGCGCATGGCCGCACGAACGACGGTGGTCGATCCGTGGCACGGAACCGTTTCAGAGCACGCGCCTGGTCACCCTGTTCCGGTTGCCCCGTCATGGCCCGCCGCCCCGCACGTCTGCCGGCACCGCCGGCCGATCACGTACGGAGACGCGGTGAGGGGCTTTCAGGCTTCATCGACCGGGCGCCGTGCCCCGAGCCGGTCTCGCAATGAGCCTGTCGCCATGTGACCCATGTCACAAGCGGTTGCTGTCAGGAATCGGGTCGCTGCTCCGCTCAAGGTCACGAGGAGCAAGCGAATCAACAGGAGTTGCAGATGAAGCACCGCATCGTCGTTCTCGGCGCCGGCTATGCCGGGGCCCACACGGCCGGGAACCTGGCCCGCCGGCTGTCCCCGGCGGACATCGAGATCACCGTGGTCAACGCTGAGCCGGACTTCGTCCAGCGGCTGCGGCTGCACCAGCTGGCGGCCGGCCAGGAGATCGAGACTCGGAAGCTTGCCGACGTCTTCGCGGGCACGGGGATACGGCTGCGGGTGGCCCGTGTCACCGCCGTCGACCCCGAGCGCCAGGTCGTCGCCGTGGCCGACGCCGAGGGCGGCGGCGAGCTGAGCTACGACACGCTTTTCTACGCGCTCGGCAGCCACGTCGCCGACGGCGGCGTCCCCGGGGTGACCGAGCACGCGTTCGACGTCGCCGGCAGGCCGTCGGCGCTCCGCCTGCGCAGGCGTCTGGACAGCCTCGGCGCCGGCGGGAGGGTGCTGGTCGTCGGTGACGGGCTGACCGGCATCGAGACCGCCACCGAGATCGCCGAATCCCGGCCGGGCCTGTCGGTGGTGCTGGTCGCCCAGGGCGAACTGGGCGCCCGGCTCTCCGCCGGAGCCCGCGGCCACCTGCGCCGGGCCTGCGACCGGCTGGGCGTCACCGTCCTGGAGCACACCCGCGTCGAAGCCGTCGAAGCGGCGCGGGTGCTGTGTGCCGACGGCAGCGCCCTGGCCTCCGACGCGACCGTGTTGACAGCCGGGTTCGCGGTCAGTCCCATCGCGGCCGCCGGCGGGCTGGAGGTCACCGAGAACGGCCGGATCGTCGTCGATCGCACCATGCGGTCGGTCTCGCACCCGAATGTCTACGCCGCCGGCGACAGCGTCTACGCCGTCGGCGACAACGGCCTGCCGTTGCCGATGTCCTGCGCTTCGGCCGGCTACACCAGCATGCAGGCGATCGGCGCGATCGTGGGACGTCTGACCGGCCGCAAGATCCCGCACACCAAGCTGGAGTACGTGGGCAACCACATCAGCCTCGGGCGGCGGGACGGGATCCTGCAGATGGTCGACGAGGAAGCACAGGCGAAGCCGAAGTACCTCGGCGGCCGCAAGGCCGCGCGGATCAAGTCGGGGATCCTCAAGGCCTCGCTGTGGGCCACCTCGCACCCGACCTTCGGCCTGCCCAAGCGCCGGCGCCGCCTGACCGCCGCCCCGGATGCATCCGCGCGAACCTCCCCGCATACGTCCGCGGGGAAGGCCGTCGCATAGCCCCCTAGGGTGGTCCGCGTGGAAAGCACCGCCACTGACGGCTTCGACACCAGTCGGTTCGAGGCCAGCCGGAACCGGCTGGCCTCGCTGGCGTACCGCCTCCTCGGCTCGGCAACCGACGCCGAAGACGCCGTGCAGGACGCGTTCTTGCACTGGCAGGCCGCCGACCGGCAGCGGATCAAGGTGCCGGAAGCATGGCTGACCAAGGTCGTCACCAACCTGTGCCTCGACCGGCTCCGCTCGGCACAGGCCCGCCGCGAACGCGCCGTCGGCGCCTGGCTGCCCGAACCGCTCCTCGACGGCGACCCGATGCTCGGCCCGGCCGACACGTTCGAGCAGCGCGAATCGGTGTCCTTGGCGGTGCTGACTCTCATGGAGCGCCTGTCGCCCCTCGAGCGGGCCGTCTACGTCCTGCGCGAGGCGTTCTCCTACAGCCACGCCGAGACCGCCGAGATCCTCGACATCACCGAGTCCGCGAGCCAGCAGCACCTCCACCGGGCCCGCCGCCGCATCACCACCGCGCGCCGCGGCGGCGGCGAAGTCGACCCGGCATCCGCCCGCATGATCGTGGAGGAATTCCTCGCCGCTGCCACCTCGGGCCGCACCGAACGGCTGGTGGCGCTGCTCACCGACGACGCGACCGCGATTTCCGACGGCGCCGGCCTGGCGGAGAAGCTGCTGCGCTACGACACTCCGCAGCGCATCGCCGCCGTCGTACGCGCCGGCTTCAAGCCCACACCCGCGAAACGACGACTTGCCGGCGGCACGCCCGCCGTTCACTACGCGCTCGTCAACGGCACCCCCGCCATCCTGTTCGTGGTCGGCGACCAGGTCGTCGGCTCCGTGACGTTCGACGTCGCCAACGGCAGGATCGCGACCGTGCGCGGCATCGCCGCCCCGACCCGCCTTGCCCGGCTCATCGAAGCCTGGCGGCAGCACGAACCGGACACGCCGCTCATCGCCCAGTGGTGATGCGCCTGCGTTTCATCGTCCCGGCGCACGCCCGAGGGGGCGAGGCCCCTCGGGCGTGCGTCTCACCTGGCGGTTCCCACCTTCCGTGCCAGTTCGAGATAGTGGTCCCAGTCCCAGTTGGCTCCGGGGTCGGTGTGGGTGGCGCTGGACACCTCGTGGTGACCCAGGATGTGGCTTCGGTCCAGTGGAATCGCATAGCGCGCGCACACGGACGCGGTGAGCGCCGCGGACGAGGCGTACATCTCCTCGGTGAACCAGGCAGTGGAATGGACCCAACCCTCGTGTGTGATGCCGATGCTGCGGTTGTCGTAGTAGGGATCACCGGCGTGCCAGGCGATGTCCTTCTCGCGGACGCACTGGCCGATGTGGCCGTCTGCCGAGCGGACCAGGTAGTGGGCCGAGGTTCTCCGGCCGGGATCCTGGAAGACGGCGACGGCGGCGTCGAAGTGTTCCTGCGTGACGTGGATGACCACGTGGTCGACCGGATGACTGCGGGGGCGCCGCGCAATCCGGTAGTTGGCGGGGTCGGCGGGCAGCCACTGCGCGCCCGGATGGTCGACGGCCGTTGGGGAGGAGCCGGCGCCGGCCGCGGAAGCCGTTCCGGCGGTGGCTGCGGTGCTGGCTGCGGTGGCCAGGGTGACGGCGGCGGCACCACGCAGGACCGTACGGCGTGACGGGGGAGGTTGCCGGTTGCCGTCGCTGCGGCGGATCGGTCCGGTCATGCTCCGTCCTCCTGCGAGGTCCGATACCAGTTGTGTCGGGCGAGCCTGGGTTCGTAGACCCCTTTCGGCAGGTCGTCGGTGAGCCGGACCGACCATCGCTGGAGTCGCTGCATGAGATCGTCCTTGACCTTGCGCAGGCTCCGGTCGTCCCAGCGGTTGTCCAGCTCCATCGGATCCTTGTCGAGGTCGTACAGCTCACCGACGTCTGCGACATGCTCGTAGAGCTTGTAGTGGTCGTGCCGGATCATCCGCGACGAGCCGCTCTGGGTCACGCTGTTCAGCTCGTCGTACCTGGTGCCTTCGTAAGGGAAGTGCAGCGGTGGCCGGGCGTCGTCGGGATAGGGCAGGCCGCCGTAGCCGCGCTCGGTGACGATGTCGGCGAACTCCGCGGCCGGGTAGTCGGAGCCGGTGAGCATCTGCCACAGGCTGCGGCCCTGGACACCCAGGGGGATGGGGCGGCCGACCACCTCGCACACGGTGGGCAGGATGTCGGCGATCGAGACGAAGTCCTTGTCGTTGTCCTGCGTTTCGACGCCGCAGCCGTGCACGATCATCGGGATGTGCGCCAGGACCTCGGGGATGCCGGCGCCCTTGCGCTGCAGTCCGTAGTCGGCGGCGTAGTCGCCGTGGTCGGCGAGGAAGATCAGCAGGGTGTTCTCCCACAGGCCCTGCTCCTTCAGATGGCCGACGAGCCGGCGCAGCTGGTCGTCGATGAGGCGGAGCATGCCGCAGTAGGTGGCACGGTAGCGGCGCCAGAGCTTGTCGTAGCCGGGGCGCTTCTCCTCCACCAGGTCGCGCAGCCACTTGTAGGCGCCGCCCTTGGCCTCCGCGGCCTCGGGGCCGCAGTACCGGTCGGGGATCTCGTCCTCGTCGAACAGCGAGAAGTACGGCTCCGGCACCTGGTACGGGTTGTGCGGCTCGGGCATGGAGACCCAGGCGAAGAACGGCTTGTCGGGGTCCCGGGCGTCCACCTGGCGGATGGTGTCGGAGACGATCCGGTACGCGTACTGCTGCTCCGGCGGGAACGGGGTGGGCGCAGTCGTCGGACCCATGTCGATGGAGTTCATCCAGGCGGTGAAGGCGCGCTGCTCGGTGGTGGTGTCCGGCCCCTTCGTGTGCCCGTACGGGCCGGAGAAGGCGTCGTAGTCCTCCGGATCGTCTCGGTACATGTGCGTCTTGCCGGCGTAGAACAGTTGGTAGCCGGCGCCGCGCAGGACGTCGATCAGGTCGTCTCCGCGCGACACGTCCTGCGGGTCGGTGTTGGAGTTCTGCCGTACCCGGTGGGTGCTGGGCCATCTGCCGGTGAGCAGGCTGGTGCGCGCCGGGACGCAGGCCGGGGCGGTGGTGTACGCGCGACGGAAGCGGGTGCCCTGGGCGGCGATGGAGTCGAGAAAGGGCATCGTGTCCAGGTCGAAGCCCACGCCGGCGGTGAAGTCGGCGCGGAGCTGATCGGTCATCACGAACACGATGTTCGGAGCGGTCGGGCAGGTCACAGTGTCCCCTTCCAGGAGGAGAACGCGATCGGAGCAATCAAGCGGGGACGCGAATCAACAGTCGGTGTGCTGCGCGGGCTGACGCCCCGCACAGGGAGATCGCGTCGCCTTGGGCCTTCACTCGCTGATGGCATGGCCTCGGCTCTGGCGCCGGACGTACAGGCGGTTGCCTTGCGGGCCGGTCCACTCCAGGCGGACGACGCCGGGCACCGCGGCGTCGGCGATGCGTGCCGGGTCGGCCCAGTAGCCGAAGTTCGGGTTGCGGAAGAACGTCGCCCACAGCCGGCCGTCGACGTCCGCGAAGATGTTGTTGTGGCCGGCGCCCACGCCCAGGGTCCAGCGGCGGGAGTACGGGCCCTCGAAGTGGTCGGCGACGGCGACGACCGCGTCGTACTGGTACTGCGTCCGACCGGGGGCGGGCGTGTCGTAGGCGTGGCGGGTGCTGCCGTCGGCGGCCGTCGAGGTGCGGTCCCACGCGGCGTGCAGCAGGTAGTACTTCCCGCCGTGCTTGATGACGTACGCGCCCTCCAGGTAGGGCTCAGGGGTGTAGGGCTGCTGCCGGAACGCCGGGAGTCGCGTCGTCGGGACGATGTCCTCCATGTCGTCCCGGAACCGGGCGTACAAGTTGTTGTGCAGCACCAGCCAGGCGTCGTCGCCCTCGGTGTACATGCTGCCGTCGATGTGAAAACGCGCCCCGGGATCGATGTACGGCGCGTCGGGGAGCGCATCACCGAAGGGCTTGTCGAGGTTGCCCTCGACGAGCCGGTAGGGTCCCTCGACGCCGCCTTCGCTCACCAGCAGGAACGAGCCGACCTTGCGCGCGCGGTCACCCATGCACGCGACGATGTACCAGGTGTCCCGGAAGTAGTGCACCTCCGGCGCCCAGACGTTGCCGCGCTTGCCGAACTGGGCGTCGTACCAGTACTGCTGCCACGGGGCGACGACGGTGCGCCCGGGCCGGTTCTCGTCGGCGAACTCCGGCGACCAGACCTTGCCCTTCTCGGCGCCGGGCCGGATGCCGGTCGTGTCGGCCAGACGCCACGGGCCGCGCAGAGAGCCGGCCGTCCATATGAAGATCCCGTCGTTCCAGGGGCCGGCCGTGTCGAGGCCGGGTACGCGGGTGGTACCGGTGGCTACGTAGAGCGGGCGGCGGCCCGCGATCCTGAAGCAGTTGACGTAGGTGTCGCGCATCCAGACCCGGCCGAGCCCCTCGTCGCGCGGGCGCAGCTCGAGCGGCAGGACGAAGGAATTGTCCTGTCTCGGCCAGAGATCCATGCGGGTGTCCGCGAGGCCGTAGGGCTCGAGGTCGGGCCAGTTCGACGGGTAGCGCCCGCTCGCCGTGCCGTCCATGGGGACCGCGGCCGCGGCCCGCGCCACCACGCCCAGCGATCCGGCCGCACCGGCGAGCCCGGCCGCACCGGCCGTCTTGGCCGCCCCGGCCAACAGCGCCCGTCGGCCGATGGGCGGCCCTTTCTGGGAACCGGTGCTCATCAATCGCACTCTCCTTCATCGTTCCGGACGCCGGCAGCGGCGCACGCGGCAGCTCGGACAGGAAATCCTCTGAATGCACTGAGTCCAGCTTGCGAAGCCTCTCTGATTTTCGTCAACAGGTCGGAGAATTCATCCGGATCGGCCCGGATGAATTCATCCCGGCCGATCCGGGTGATCCGAGGAACCCTGGACGGTTACGGCCGCCGCCGCCATCCGAGCAGGATCCACGCGGCGGATCAGGCGGAGTAGCGGTCCCCGGAGGCTCCAAAACCCGGCTGTTCGTGGGCGTTTCGGTGATTAACCCCATTCCGGCGATGTCCGCATTCCCCGAGCGACGCCCATCACGACTTCTGTTTTGCCGACCCCTTGACGGAAAAATCCGAGATCCGTTGCATGAGTGCGGGGGCGGCTTCGGTCGTTCCTGCCCTCGCTGCGCCCAAGGCGCAGGTTCTTCAATGGGGAGAGAATTGTCATGGGATTGCGAGGAAGGCCGGCGCGGTCGGCAGCGACGGCATTGTCGGTCGGCATATTGCTGGCCGGCGGTCTCGCGGCCGTCGCACCGGCCGACGCGGTGACCGCACACGGAGCCGGATCGCCGTCCGCGACCTACACCAACCCGGTGACCGCCAAAGTGGTGGACACGTTCCCGGATCCGACGATGATCCGGGGCAAGGACGGCTCGTGGTACGCGTACGGAACGACGAACCCGATCTTCAACAGCTCGGGCGAGGAGGGCGAGCACATCCTGCCCGTCCTCCGCTCCGACAACATGGTCGACTGGACGTACGCGGGCGATGTCGTCTCGCCGGACGCCATTCCCTCCTTCTGGCAGAGCAACTCTCGCGCCTGGGCGCCGGACATCCGCTACGTCGACGGCCAGTACCACCTGACGTATGCGCTCTCGACCGGGGGCATCGCGCTGGCAACGGCGCCGACGCCGACAGGTCCGTGGACTCATCAAGGTCTCCTCGTCCCGAGCGCGGCGGTGGCCGGTTGCCCGACGGGGAACATCGACCAGGCGCTGTTCACGGACACAGACGGCACGCACTACCTCTATTGGGGCAGCTACGACGTCATCTGCGTGTCGAAGACGAACGCCGACGCGACCGCACTCACGGGACCTGTCACCCAGGTCGCCCAGGGGCGGCGCATGGAAGGCGCGTTCGTCGTCAGGCACGGCGACTTCTACTACCTCATGTACTCCGACGGCGGATGCTGCGACGGAGCGTTCAGCGGCTACACCGTCAAGGTGGGGCGCAGTCGCAGCCCCTACGGCCCGTTCGAGGACGATGAGGGAACCGATCTGATGAGCCTCTCGAGCAAGGGTGGCTTCGTCCTCGCTCCGAACGGCAACGGGTTCACGGGCGTCGGGCACAACGCGGTCCAGACCGATCTGTCGGGCCAGGACTGGATCGTCTACCACGGGATCTCGAACGCGGACCCCGACTTCCCCCCGGTGCGGTCGCGCGCGGGCGAACTGAAGCTCTCCAAGCGCCCGATGCTGATCGATCGGCTGGACTGGATCGACGGCTGGCCCGTGGCCAACGCGGGCGCGGGTGGAAGCGTTACCGGAGCAGCGGCCCCTGTGACGACCGGACCCGTCGACGACAGCTTCGCCTCAGGACTTGGTGCTTGGGTGTCCCGAGGCCCGGCCGTCGTCGGCGACGAGACGGACTCCGGCCGGTTCGCACATCTGGGTGACGGGGCCACGCTCACGAGCAAGGTGCGTGTCGGGGGCGATCTGCGCGCACGGGCAGACGTGCGGACTTCGGCGGGTGGCACCATCGGGCTCCGTGCCGGCGTCAACGGGCGCAACGGTGCCGTCGCGTGGCTCGACTCCCAAGCCCGCGAGCTCCGCGTCGAAGTCACGCACGGTGACACGACGGTCCGCTCGGCCGCTGAGCTGCCGGCGACGTTCGACGCGAGTACCTGGAAGGTGCTGACGCTCGACTGGGTCGGCGATCACGTCACAGCATCGGTGTCGGAGGACGATCTCATCGATCCGCTGGCGGTGACGACGGCGACGGCACCCAGGAACGCGACTCCGAGCGGCGCGATCGCGGTGAGCGCGCGTCGCGGTGGCGACGTCGACAACGTGAGCGCTGCCGCGGCGGCTCGACGGGTCACCGAACGCGTGCCCGACCCGGTGCCGGGCCGGCTGCTCACGGGGTACTCCGACGACTTCGAAGGATCCGGCATGCCGGGAACGGGTGACCCGGCGTGGTCGTGGGTGCGGCAGCCCGCCACGGGGCCGCGGCTGGAGGGCGGCCGGCTCGTGTGGCCCACCCAGGCCGCCGAGCTGTACACGGGCAGCAATACAGCCTCGGTCCTGCTCCGGGACGCTCCCCGCTCGGACTACCTCGTCGAGACGAAGCTCAGCTTCGACGGTACCCGGGCTTCTCAGCAGGCCGGCCTGGTCCTCTACCAGAACGACGACCGGTACCTGAAGCTGGTGCACTCCCTCCTGCCGCTCAACCGCAAGCCCGGCCGGCTGCTGCACCAGACGGAGTTCGGCAAGGAAGCAGAGCGCCCGACGGCCACTCCGCCGGCCGCCGTGGCGAACGGCCCGATGTTCGGAGCGGCCCCCGCAGAGACGACCTGGCTGCGGTTGTACGTCCGGCATGACGTCGTTCACGACGAGTACGACGTGCGCATGGCATCGAGCACCGACGGTGAACGCTGGGAGTGGGGCGGCACGTGGTCCCTGTCCGACGAGGGTGACCTGCGCATCGGTCTCGTGTCCATGAACACCGGCGGAGCCACCGCGAAGTTCGACTACGTACACACCTACGACATGGCCCGGGCTGCCGGAACCCGAGCTGCTGGAGGCGGGACGAACAGCTGACCCGCGGGCGGACCGCGGGTGGGGCGCCCCGGGCGGTGTCCCACCCGCGGCGTGCCACCGACGAACGCCCCGTCTCAGCAAGCAACCGCATCTGTGCCCAACCGCGGCACCACGGCCGCTCTCTGCAGGACTGCGCCCAGAAGGAGCCACACCATGTCGCGACACCGACGTGTACTGTCCAAGCTCGCCGTCGCCTGCGCCACCACGCTCGTCGTCTCGCTCTCCGGAGGCGGGGCATCGGCCGTGGCCGAACATGACGGCCAGGTCGCGCCTTTGCCCGCGCTGGGGGTGCTGGGGGCGAACTTCAACGAAAACCTCGACCAGCTCAGCTACCCGGAGCTGCGCACGGCGCGCGCCGAGTGGGTCCGGGGGTTCTACGCCCTGCCCGAAGCCGACCAGGTGCCGCCGGCGCGGAGCGGCACGATCGTGGCTCTCCACGACGCACACGCGCGCGGGTTCCACACGGTGCTGAGCCTGAAGTTCCCCCTGGCCGACCGCTCGTTCCCGCAGCCGGGCACGGCAGCCATGGATGCGGAGCTGGCCCGTCTGGACCGGGTGCTGCCGCTGGTGCTGGGCACCGCCGACATCGTCACCATCGGCAACGAGCCGTTCATCGAGAGCATCCCCGCCGAGCGCGATCAGCGACTCAACCGGTTCTACGAGACCGTCGCGCGGCACGTGATCGAGGCGCGGGAACGGCTGTGCGGGTCCGGGTGCCCCACCCACCTGTACATGGGCGCCCTGAACCGGCTGGACATACCGGCCAACCGCACCCCGGCGGTGGAGCGGTACCTCGGATTCGTTCGCGAGACGCCCGAGCTCGAGGGCGTCGACCTGCACCCCCATGTGCCCGACGAGGACGCGATCCAGCCGTTCCTCGACTACACCCTGCCCCGCCTGCGTTCCGACCAGACGTTCCTGGTGACGGAGTTCTCCCTGGTCTGGCACTGGCAGCAGCACATGACCGACCCGATCCCGGCCACGTTCGCGAAGCGGTACCGCTATGCCCCCGACACCCAGGTGTGGCAGGTGATCGGTGACGCGATCGCGCACCCGTTCCCGTCGCGCGAGTGGGACGACCTGCTCGCCGAGAGCCCGTGGTTCGAGTCCGAGAAGCACCTCCTCCGCGACGAGATGGCACGGTTCCGGAGCACGGGCCGGCTCGCCGCCGCGATGTACGGGTTCCGGCAGGTGCCGTCGATGACGGCGGGCTGGAACGCGAACAAGCCGCCGTGGCTGCTCAACAGTGTGTTCGCCACCCTCACGGTCCAGCCCCACGGAGCCGGGTTGTCGGCGCCCGGCTACGCCTGGCTCGACGACTTCCGGAGCCTGCAGTAGCGGGTGCCCCCGGTGGTTCGTGCCCGGGACTCGTCGTCAGTGGCCGTGACATCTGCCCCGAACACGACCTTGTGGCCGCACCCGCCGGTCTGCACCCTGGACGCTCCGTCTTCCCGCGAGACCGTGCGGGTAGCAGGGAACCAGTACACGGCCGTGCGGCGCATGACTCCGCGTGGGTCCTCGGCCCCTGCCGCCCCTGCGGGCCGCAGTGCGGCGGAGGGGTCTGCGGGCACCCTCCGCGGTCAGCCGTCACCGACCGCTTCCCCACCCATTCCCCGGAGCCGTCGTCCCATGACGGTGGGCGCCCTCAGGCACTGGACGCGACCGCCGGCGCCGTGCCCACCGCGCCGTGGTCGAAGAGGAACGCCTTTCAGGACGCTTCCTGAGCCCGTCCACTCCTGCCCTGCTTGCCCGACCTCCGAAAGCACGGGCCGGACCGTTGTCCGGGGCGGTTTGGGAGGCGACGCCTGCGCGAGCGGCGGCAGGCGACCTCCGCGCGTCACTTTGCTTCGGATGTCGTGATGAAGAGCGCACGCCGCCATCATCCACGAGCCCAGAGGTGATCGGCGCCTGAAACTTGACCTTCATGTCGGCGCCGGTCTCCTTCATGGTCTTGATGACCTTGTCGAGGGAGACGTAGTGCCGGCCGTCGCCGCGCAGGGCCATCCGGGCGGCGGTGACCGCCTTCACCGCGGCCATGCCGTTGCGCTCGATGCACGGGATCTGGACCAGGCCGCCGACCGGATCGCAGGTCAGCCCGAGATTGTGCTCCATGCCGATCTCGGCGGCGTTCTCCACCTTCTCCGGGCTGCCGCCCAGCACCTCGGCGAGGCCTCCGGCGGCCATGGAGCAGGCGGAGCCGACCTCGCCCTGGCAGCCGACCTCGGCTCCGGAGATGGAGGCGTTCTCCTTGAAGAGCATGCCGATGGCGCCTGCGGCGAGGAGGAAGCGGACGATGCCGTCCTCGTCGGCGCCGGGGACGAAGTTCAGGTAGTAGTGCAGGACGGCGGGGATGATGCCGGCCGCGCCGTTCGTCGGGGCGGTGACGACCCGGCCGCCGGCGGCGTTCTCCTCGTTCACCGCCATCGCATACACGGTGACCCACTCCATCGCGCGGCCCATCGGGTCGCCCTCGCTGCGCAGTGCCCGGGCCGCCGCCGCGGCCCGCCTGCGGACCTTCAGGCCGCCGGGGAGGATGCCCTCGCGGGACAGGCCGCGGGAGACGCAGCCTTCCATGACCCGCCAGATCTCCAGCAGATTCGCGCGGATCTCCGCCTCGGTGCGCCAGGCCTTCTCGTTCTCCAGCATCAGCGCGGAGATGGACAGGCCGGTTTCGCGGGCGAGCCGCAGCAGTTCGTCACCGGTGCGGAACGGGTGGGGCAGCTCCGTGTCGTCGGCCTTGATCCGGTCGGCGCCCACGGCGTCCTCGTCGACCACGAAGCCGCCGCCGACCGAGTAGTACGTCTTCTCCAGCAGCGGCACGCCGTCGGCGTCGTACGCGAAGAGGATCATGCCGTTGGCGTGGTACGGCAGTAAGCGCCGGCGGTGCAGGACGAGCTGGGTCGGGACGTCGAAGTCGATCTCGTGGGCGGAGCCGATCTCGGCGCCGAGGAGGCGGATCCGGCCGGTGGCACGGATCCGTTCGACGTCCAGGTCGGCCTGGGTGACGTCGACCGTGTGCGGTTCGTTGCCCTCCAGGCCGAGCAGGACGGCCTTGGGGGTGCCGTGGCCGTGGCCGGTGGCGCCGAGGGAGCCGAACAGCTCCGCTCGCACCGCGGTGGTCTGGGCCAGCACGCCGTCCTTCTTCAGCCGGGCGGCGAACATCGCGGCCGCACGCATCGGGCCGACGGTGTGCGAGCTGGACGGGCCGATGCCGATGGAGAACAGGTCGAAGACGCTGATTGCCACGCCATACTCCGTGGGATGGGCGGGCCGTGCCCGGCGGCCCCGGGCACGCCCCTGCGGGAGGGGTGTCGGTTATGGGCAGGGGTCAGGTGCCGGGCAGGCGGAACCCGGTCATCGGCGGACTCCTTGGGCGTGGGCGCAGTGGGCGGCGTAGGCGTCGGCGGTCAGCGCGCCGGCGATGTTCTCGACCCTCAGCCGGAACAGCCAACCACCGGTGTACGGTGCGGAGTTGACGACGCCGGGGTTGCGGGCCAGCGCGGCGTTGACCTCCAGGACCGGGCCGGTGGCGGGGGCGTACAGGGCGCCCGAACCGGCCGAGGACGTGATCTCCCCGCAGATCTGCCCGGCCTCGACCCAGGTGCCGACGTCCGGCAGCCGGAGGTGGACGACGTCGCCGAGGACCTCGGCCGCGAACGCGGTGATGCCGACGGTGGCGTTGCCCTCGTCCACGACGAGCCACTCGTGGTCCCAGGTGTACCGCAGATGCCGCGGAATCTTCATGGCGATCTCCCGGTGGGCGCGCAGGGGGAGTTGACGCGCCGGGCTCATGACCTGGCGGGTACGGCGGCGGGGGTGAGGGTGCGGCGGAGTCGGTTGAACAGCTTCGGCTGGTTCAGGGAGAGCACCGCGACCGGTGAGTCCTCGTGCCGGTAGACGGCGGTGAAGGAACGGCTGTCGAGGTCGCCGTCGACGACCTCCGGCCGGGCGCCGGGAGCGACGTGTCCGGCGAGCTGGATGCGCACCTGGTACTGGTCGGACCAGAAGTACGGCGCGGTGACCGGGGCGGCGGCCGGCACACCCGACAGCAGTGTGCGGGCGGCGGTCGTCCCCTGTTCCGTGGCGTTGCTCCAGTGCTCGATGCGGGCGTGCCGCCCGGTGAACGGGTTGGGACAGCGGGCGACGTCACCGACGGCGACCACGCCCGGGACGGTGGTGGCGCAGCCGGCGTCGCACACCACGCCGTCGTCCACCTGCACGCCGGAGCCGTCGAGCCAGTCGGTGGCGGGCCGCACGCCCACTCCGACCACCACGATGTCGGCGGGGAGCACGCGCCCGTCCGCCAGTCGCACCCCGGTGACCCGGCCCCCGCCGAGGAGTCCCGCCACGCCGATGCCACACAGCAGGCCGACCCCGTGATCACCGTGCAGCGAGGAGCACACCCGCCCCATCTCGCGCCCCAGTTGGCGCTCCAGCGGAACGTCGAGCGCCTCGACGACGGTGACGTGCAGCCCGAGCCGGTGGGCGGTGGACGCCACCTCGGCACCGATGAAGCCGGCGCCGATGACGACGACCCGGGGCAGGCCGCTCAGCAGTTCGTCGCGCAGGGCCTGGGCGTCGTCCAGGGTGCGCAGGGTGTGCACGCCGGCCAGTCCGTCCATGCCGGGGAGCGTCCGCGGAGCGGCACCGGTCGCGATGACGACGCCTTCGGTGCGCACGTGCCGTCCGCCGGCCAGTGTGACGGTCCGGGCCGCGGGGTCGAGCCGCACCGCGCGCTCGCCGAGCAGCCAGTGCACGTCCAGGTCCTCGTATTCGTCCGCGTCGCCGAGTGCGAGCGCGTCGGCGTCGAGGTCTCCCTTGAGGAAGTCCTTGGACAGCGGCGGCCGGTCGTAGGGGGCGTGCCGCTCCTCCCCGACGACGACGATCTCGCCGTCGTAGCCCTGTGTGCGCAGCGCGCGGACCGTGCTCAGGCCTGCCAGTGACGCGCCGACGACGGTGATGCTCCTCATGCGGGCTCTCCGAGGGATGTGGCGCCGTCGGCCGGGCGGTGACTGCCGGTGCGGCGACGGCGTGAGAGGGTGACTGTTCGAATAACTGTCTCGAATGACACAACATCATTCGTTATACGCAACATGCTTTCCGTTGCTCCGGACCGCTGTCAAGGGGACGGGACGCACCAGTCCCCCATGGCGAAGAAAATTGCGCGATGTGCAACACGACCGGGCACAAAAGCAGGTGACGGGCCGATGTCAGAGAGCGGACCCGTCCCACTCCTCGAGCAGGGCGTCGCCCAGGGTTTCGTCCAGGTCGGCCTCGGGGGCCTCCAGGGACTGTTCGCTCCAGATGACCTTGCCTCGGGCGGTGTAGCGGACTCCCCAGCGCCGGGCGTACTGGGCGACGAGGAACAGGCACCAACGCCTTCGTCGGTGGTGGCCGCGCGGCGCATGTGCGGTGACGTGCTGCTGCCGTCGGCGACTTCGCAGATCAGACTGTCCCGGTTGAACAGCAGGCGGAGCTGGATCGGCTCGCTGCCGTGACGGATGGCGTTGGTGACCAGTTCGCTCAGGATGAGTTCGGTCGTGAAGGAGATCTCGTCCAGGCCCCAGGCATCGAGCCGGCGGGCGGCGGCGGCGCGCAGGGAAGCGATGGCGGCGGGATCGGAGGGCACGTCCCAGTCGGCCACCCGGTCCGGGTCCGTGAGCCGGGTGCGGGCCACCAGGAGGGCGATGTCGTCGCTGGGACGGTCGGGCAGCAGCGCGTCGAGCACGGCCTGGCAGTCCTGTTCCGGTGTCCGGTCGGGCCGGCTCAGGGCGCCCGCGAGGAGCCGCAGGCCGGTGTCGAGGTCACGGTCGCGGGTCTCGACGAGTCCGTCGGTGCAGAGAACGAGCCGGGAGCCCTCGGTCAGCTGCAGTTCGGCGGTCTCGACGGGCAGACCGGCACACAGGCCGAGCGGCGGGGAGACGGGCACGTCGGGGAAGGTGACCGTGCCGTCCGGGCTGACGAGGGCGGGGCCCGGATGGCCGGCCCGGGCGACGCAGCAGCGGCCGCTTCCGGGCCTCCTCCGCGCGTCGCTGCAGCAGTCCGCTGGGATCGGCCGACTTCATGGCGGCCGGCGTCCCCGGGGCGTGCGCGAAGGTCTCGGCGCCGACAAGTGAGCGGTTCCGGGCCTCCTGCAGGCTGGAACTGCGGGCCTGCAGCACCAGGGCGACCACCGCGACGACGACGATCAGCACGCCGTGCTGTCCTCACGGCCGATCATGAGGCCGCCGGTCTCGGTGAAGACCTCGCGGCCGGAGTCGACTGCCAGCTTCTCCCACAGTTCACGGGCCCTGAGCAGCAGGGGCACGTAGGCCGGGTCCTCGAAGTAGGCCTGTCGGTAGATGCGGGATCCGCCGTGGCTGGAGCCCTGACCGTGGGCCGGGCCGAAGCGCTCCAGGCCGAGCACGCGCTGACCGCGGGCGGCGAGGTGACAGGCGGCCGCGCTGCCCATCCCGCCCAGGCCGACGACGATCACGTCGTACGTAGAGGCCATGTGTCCATCTCCTGGGAGTGGTGCCGGTGGTGGATTGGTTGTGGCCGGAGCCGGTTCAGCGCCGGATCCGCGACATCTCCGGGTCGAACAGCGGCTCGGCGGCGGTGACGGCCGGGATCTTGGCGCCGAAGTACTCGATCTCCACCGGGGTGCCGGGCCCGGCGTGCTCGGCCGGCAGCCAGGCGTAGGCGATCGGCGCGCCGATCGTGTAGCCGTAGGCGGCGCTGGTGACGTATCCGGCCGGGCGGCCTTCCGCGTATACCGGCTCGTGGCCCATGACGACGGACTGCTGGTCCTGGATCACCAGCGGGACGAGCCGGCGGCCGACCGTGTCCTCGCTGATCCCTTCCAGCGCGGGCTTGCCGGTGAAGTGCGGCTTGGTGCGGCGGACGGCGAAGCCGAGGCCTGCCTCGTAGGGGTTGTGCTCGGTGGTCATGTCATGGCCCCACGAGCGGTAGCCCTTCTCCAGGCGCAGGCTGTCGAAGGCGCTGCGGCCGGCGGCGATGACGCCCAGCTCCTGCCCGGCCTCCCACAGCGTGTCCCACAGCTTGGCGCCGAGGTCGGCGGTGGTGTACAGCTCCCAGCCGAGCTCACCGACGTAGCTGAGCCGCATCGCGGTGACCGGGACGTCGCCGAGGCAGGCCCGCTTGGCCTTGAAGTAGCCGAAGCCCTGGTGCGAGAAGTCGGTGTCGGTCAGCGGCTGTACGAGGTCGCGGGCGCGCGGACCCCACACGCCCAGGCAGCAGGTGCCGGCGGTGATGTCGCGCACCTGCACCGAGCCTCCCCCAGCTACCGCTGGGCGGTGCCCCCACCCGGGCAGGTGCCGGCGCAGCCAGTCCAGGTCGAGGTTGCCGTTGGCGCCGACCTGGAAGCGCTCGGTCTCCAGGCGTGCGATGGTCAGGTCGCTGCGGATGCCTCCGGCCTCGTCGAGCAGCAGGGTGTAGGTGACCGATCCGACCGGCTTGTCCAGCTGGTTGGACGTCAGCACCTGGAGGAAGGCCAGTGCTTCGGGGCCCGTGACCTCCAGACGCTTCAGCGGGGTCATGTCGTACAGGGCCACACGCTCGCGGGTGACGAGGGCCTCGGCGCCGGCGATCGGCGACCAGTAGCGGGACGCCCAGGCGTTCCGGCCCGGGATCAGGGCCACCTCGGGCAGGGAGGCGTTGGCCTCGTACCAGTGCGGCCGTTCCCAGCCGCCGCCCTCCAGGAAGACCGCGCCGAGGGCCTCCTGACGGGCGTGGAAGGGGCTGACCCTGAGGGGGCGCGGGGCCTCGATCGGCTGCAGCGGGTGCAGGATGTCGTACACCTCGACGAAGTTCTGGCAGCTGCGCTCGTGCACGTACGACGGTGCGAGCTGGACCTCCTCGAAGCGGCCCAAGTCGCACTCGTGGACGTCGGTGCTGGGCCGGCCGTGGACCAGCCACTCGGCCATGGCCCTGGCCACGCCCGCCGAGTGGGTGACCCACACCGCCTCCGCCAGCCAGAACCCCTGGACCTCGGGCGACTCCCCTATCAGCGGCATGCCGTCGGGGGTGAAGGAGAAGATGCCGTTGAAGCCCTCATCGATCTTGGTGTCGGCCAGGCACGGGAGCAGGGCGAGGGAGTCGGCCCACGCGCCCTCGAAGTCGGCCTCGGTGAACTGAAGCGAGGACGGCATCTCGGCGTCGCGCGGGTGGGCGACGTCGTCCAGACAGACCGGCATCGGGCGGTGGGCGTAGGAGCCGATACCGATGCGGTCGACGAGCTCGCGGTAGTACAGGCCGGCGTCCTGGTTGCGCAGGATCGGCAGGGACGCCTCGGTGCGCTCGTCGTTGAGCCCCTTGAGCCGTGGGAGGGGGGTGGTCCTGGCGTACTGGTGGGCCAGCGGTACCAGCGGCACCTCCTGCCCGACCATGCGTCCGATCCTCGGGCCCCAGAAGCCGGCGCAGGAGACCACGATGTCCGCCGCGAAGGGCCCCTGGTCGGTGATCACGGCGCTGACCCGGTCCCCGGTCGTCTCGATCCCGGTGACCGTGTGGTGGCCGTGGAACCGGGCGCCGCGGGCCATCGCCAGGCGGGCCTGGGCCTCGCCGGCCCGCACCGCCTTGGCCAGGCCGTCGCTGGGGATGTGGAAGCCGCCGAGGATCCGCTCGGGGTCCAGCAGGGGGTGCAGGGCGGCTGACTCCTCGGGCGACAGCAGGCGGCTGTCCACCCCCCAGGAGGTGAGCCAGCCGTGCCGGCGCCGGATCTCCGCCAGCCGCTCGGGGCTGGTGGCCGCCTCCAGGCCGCCGACCCGCTTGAAGCACCACTGCCCGTCCAGGGTCAGCGAGCTGTACTTCTCGCCCGTGTAGTGCGCGAACTCGGTCATCGTCTTCGACCCGTTGGTCTGGAAGACCAGACCGGGGGCGTGCGAGGTGGATCCGCCCGTGGCGAAGAGCGGGCCCTGCTCCAGTACGGTGACGTCCGTCCAGCCGCGTGCGGTCAGTTCGTCGCTGAGTGCGCACCCGACGATGCCGGCGCCGATGATGACCACCTTCGGCTGTGCCGCCATGGTTTTCCTCCAGGTTGGTGTCGTGGCGGGCGGGTCAGTGCCCCCGGGCGATCCAGGCGTCGAGCCAGGGTGTTTCGGCCCCGATCGAGGTGTCGTCGCCATGGCCGGTGTGCACGGTGGTGTCGGCGGGAAGCGTCAGCAACCGGTCGCGGATGGAGGCGATGATGGTGCCGAAGTCGGAGTAGGACCGGCCGGTGGCGCCGGGGCCGCCTTTGAAGAGGGTGTCGCCGGAGAACACGGCTCCCAGCTCGGGCGCGTACAGGCAGACGGCGCCGGGCGAGTGCCCGGGGGTGTGCAGCACGTGCAGGGCGGTACCGGCGACGGTCAGTTCCTCACCGTCGATCAGTTCCCGGTAGCCGAACTCCCGTGGGGCGTGCGCCGCCTTCCACAGCACCTCGTCGGCCGCGTGCAGCAGGATCGGTGCTCCGGTGCGGGCGGCCAGTTCGGGAGCGGCGTTCACATGGCCGTTGTGGGCGTGGGTGCAGACGACGGCGACCAGGCGCCGTCCCGCGACGGCGGCGGCGACGGCGTCGGCGTCGGCGTCGGCGTCGGCGTCGTGTGCCGCGTCGATCACGATGACCTCGCGGTCGTCGCCGACGAGCCAGACGTTGTTGTCGACCTCCCAGCTGCCTCCGTCGAGTTCGAAGGTTCCGGAGGTGACCAGGTGCTCGATCCGCGCGGTCACAGGACGACCACCGAGCGCAGGACCTCACCGCGGTGCATCTTGGCGAACGCCGCCTCGACCTCGTCCAGGGCGATCGTCTCGCTGACGAACTCCTGGAGGTCGAACCGGCCTTGCAGGTAGAGGTCGATGAGGGCGGGGAAGTCGCGGGAGGGCAGGCAGTCGCCGTACCAGGAGGACTTCAGGGCGCCGCCGCGGCCGAAGACGTCCAGCAGGGGCAGCTCGACGGTCAGCTCGGGGGTGGGTACGCCGACCAGGACGGCGGTGCCGGCCAGGCCGCGGGCATAGAAGGCCTGCCTGTAGGTCTCGGGGCGGCCCACCGCGTCCACGACGACATCGGCGCCGAAACCGCCGGTGAGGCCGCGGACGGCCTCGACGGCGTCGGTCTTGGAGGAGTCGACGGTATCGGTGGCGCCGAACCGCTCGGCCCACTTCAGCTTCCGCTCGTCGACGTCGACGGCGATGATGCGGCTCGCGCCGGCCACCTTGGCGCCGGCGATGGCGGCCATGCCCACGCCGCCGCAGCCGATCACGGCGATCGAGTCGCCGCGGCCGACGCCACCGGTGTTGACCGCGGCGCCGAACCCGGCCATCACGCCGCAGCCGAGCAGACCTGCGGCCGCGGCCGAGGCGGTCGGATCCACCTTGGTGCACTGGCCGGCGGCGACCAGGGTCTTCTCGGCGAAGGCGCCGATGCCCAGGGCCGGGGACAGCGGCGTGCCGTCGGTCAGGGTCATCGGCTGGGTGGCGTTGTGGGTGGCGAAGCAGTACCACAGCTTGCCCTTGCTGCAGGCGCGGCAGTTGCCGCACACGGCACGCCAGTTGAGGACGACGAAGTCGCCGGGCGCGACGTCCGTGACACCCTCGCCGACGGCCTGGACCACACCGGCCGCCTCGTGGCCGAGCAGGAACGGGAACTCGTCGCTGATGCCGCCCTCACGGTAGTGCAGGTCGGTGTGACAGACGCCGCAGGCCTGGACCTGCACCAGCGCCTCTCCCGGGCCGGGGTCCGGCACCAGGACGGTCTCCACCGAGACCGGGGCGCCCTTCTGGTGGGCGACGACGGCGCGTACCTCGTGTGTCACTGCCGATCTCCTCGTTGAGGGGCGGCCGAATGCGGGCTTCGGCCGGTGTTCTTGATGGGGAGGTCCGATCGCTCCGCGGAGCGGTCGACGAGGGAAGAGAGTTGCGATCGGCGGTCACGGAGCCTAGGGAAGGCCGAGATCGAGCCGCCGACAGTTGTTGCGCAATATGCGACTAACTTCGCTATAAGCAACAGTCACACTGTTCCATCCCCGGTGCAGTCGGTGGACCGGGCGGCGGGCATTCTCGAGTTCCTGGGACGTCAGGAAGAGGCGGGTGTCACGGAGATCGCCGTCGAGCTCGGCGTCCACAAGTCGACGGCATCCCGGCTCGCCACCGCCCTGGAACTGCGCGGGCTCATCGAACAGACGGAGGAGCGCGGCAAGTACCGCCTCGGACTGGGCCTGATCCGCCTGGCCGGCGCCGCCTCCGTCCGGCTGGACCTCTCCCGGCAGAGCCGCCCGGTCTGCGAACGACTGGCGGCACGCGTCGCGGAGACCATCAACCTGGCCATCCTGGACCGGGACGCCGTGATCAACATCGACCAGGTGCTCGGCCCCTCGGCCATCACCACGCACAACTGGCTGGGCCGGCGTACACCGCTGCATGCCACCTCCAGCGGCAAGGTGCTGCTGGCGCATCTGCCGGAGCCGGAGCGCGAAAGACGGCTCGCGGCGCCGATGGAGCGCTACACGCCGCACACCGTCACCGACCCCTGCACCCTCCGGGCGCAGCTGACGAGCATCCGCGCGGCCGGCTGCGCCTACAGCGTGGAGGAGCTCGAGAAGGGCCTGAACGCGGTGGCCGCGCCGGTCGTCACCTTCAACGGGCAGACGGTGGCCGCGCTCAGCGCTTCGGGGCCGCCCTTCCGCCTGTCCGTGCAGCGGCTCCGGGAGGTGGCCGCTCTGGTGCGGACCGCGGCCCACGAGATCTCCGGCCGGCTCGGCCATCTCGGCCACCCCTGAGGCGAGTCGTTGCGCATAGCGCATCTCCTCGCACCAAGCAGAACATACCCCTTGACCCGGCGCCGTCCGCACCGGAACCATGTTGCGTATCACTCTCACCGTTGCGTATTGCGCATTAACGGAGGATGTCATGTCCCCTCGCCCGCAGCCCGGCCGCGAGTTCGTCCTCACCCTCTCGTGCCCCGATCGGGCCGGCCTCGTCCACGCCGTCACCAGCTTCCTCGTGAGCCACTCAGGCAACATCCTCGAGAGCCAGCAGTTCGACGACCGCCTGCAGGACCGCTTCTTCATGCGGGTGCACTTCGAGGTCACCCACCCGGCCACGTCCCTGGAGCAGCTGCGCACCGACTTCGGCGCGGTCGCCGAGGCGTACCGGATCACCTGGCAGCTGCACGACGTGACGACCCCGACCCGCACCCTGATCATGGTGTCGAAGTTCGGCCACTGCCTGAACGACCTGCTCTTCCGCCAGTCCACGGGCTCGCTCAACATCGAGATCCCGGCGATCGTCTCCAACCACCGCGAGTTCGAGCCGCTGGCCCGGAACTACGGCATCCCCTTCCTCCACGTCCCGGTGACCCAGGAGACCAAGGCCGAGGCGGAGACCCGGCTGCTGGAGCTCGTGGCCGAGCTCGACATCGATCTGGTGGTGCTCGCCCGCTACATGCAGATCCTCTCCGACGACCTGTGCAAGCGGCTCGACGGCCGGGCCATCAACATCCACCACTCGTTCCTGCCGAGCTTCAAGGGGGCCCGGCCGTACGTGCAGGCACACCGGCGCGGCGTCAAGCTCGTCGGGGCGACGGCGCACTACGTCACGCCCGACCTCGACGAGGGCCCGATCATCGAGCAGGACGTCGTCCGCGTGGACCACTCCCACACGCCGGACGAGCTGGTCACCATGGGCCGCGACGTCGAGGCACGGGTCCTCGCACGCGCCGTGCAGTGGCACAGCGAGAGCCGTGTGCTGGCCAACGGCAACTGCACGGTCGTCTTCCGCTGACCCACCGGTTCACGGCCCACCGGACCAGCGACGACGACTCCCCTGCCCGAGGAGCCGTCGTATAACCTCCCTCCTGGCTTTCCCTCCGCAACCCATGGGGCACACGGGCCGACATTGCATATAGTTGCGCTATGAGCAACTACGCCGCAGAGGGCGAAACAACCGCTCCGGCGGTGAACGGGGTGCAGTCCGTCGACCGTGCCGTCAGCGTCCTGGAGATCCTCGCCCAGCGCGGGGAGGCAGGCGTCAGCGAGGTCGCCGCCGAGATCGACGTCCACAAGTCGACCGCGTTCCGCCTGCTCGGGGCGCTGGAGGCGCGCGGACTGGTCGAGCAGGCCACCGAGCGCGGCAAGTACCGGCTCGGCTTCGGCATCGTGCGCCTGGCCGGCGCGGTCACGGGCCGACTCGACATCACCCAGCAGGGCCGGGAGGTGTGCGAGCGGCTCAGCGAGGAGATCGGCGAGACCGTCAACATCGCCGTCCTGCAGGAGCACTACGCGGTCAACCTCTACCAGGTGCGCGGCCCGGGCGCCGTCGGCACCCACAACTGGGTCGGACAGCTCACCCCGGTGCACGCCACGTCCAGCGGCAAGATCCTGCTCGCGCACCTGCCGGCGGAGGGGCGCGACGAGGTGCTCGCGGCCTCCGGACTGCAGAAGCACACCCCGCACCCTCTGACCGTCCGGAGGAAGCTGGAGAAGGACCTGGCCGAGGCGCGGGAACGCGGGTACGCGGTGACACTGGAGGAGCTGGAGATCGGGCTGCACGCCATGGCGGCCCCGATCCGCTCCCACCACGGCGAGGTCGTCGCCGCCCTCAGCTCCTCCGGCCCCGCGTACCGCTTCGCCGAGGAGCGCATCCACGAGCTGGCACCCCTGCTGATCAAGGGCGCACAGGAGATCAGCCACAGGATGGGGTACGTGGGCTGAGTGCCCTCAGCGGCGTTACGTGTACAGCGGGCACCGCGCTCGGCTCGGATGCGCCGGCGCCGCTTCGGCACCCCAGCGGGCGGTCACCCGTACCGCGTCGAGCGTCGAGGCGACGTCGTGCACGCGCAGGCACCACGCGCCCTGCGCGGCGGCGAGGACGGACACGGCGGTGGTGGCGGCGTCCCGCAGCGACGCCGGACGCGGCTGTCCCGGCGTCGGGTCGGCCAGCACCTGTCCGAGGAACGACTTGCGGGACGCGCCCAAGAGCACCGGACGGCCCAGGGCACGGACCTCCCCCAGCCGGGCCAGCAGTTGCCAGTTGTGCTCGGCCTCCTTGGCGAAGCCGAGCCCGGGATCGACGATCAGGCGGCCGGTCGGGATTCCGGCCTGCAGCGCGGCCTCGATCCGCAGGCGCAGCTCGCCGACCACATCGGTGACGACGTCACCGTAGACGGCGTTCGCCCGCATACCGGCGGAGTGGCCGCGCCAGTGCATCAGTACGTACGGCATGTCCGCCCGGGCCATCAGCGGCAGCATCGCGGGGTCGGCGAGGCCGCCCGAGACGTCGTTGACCATCCGGGCGCCGGCATCGAGGGCACGGGCGGCGACCTCGGCCCGCATGGTGTCGACGCTGACGAGGGCGCCCGCCGCGGCGAGTTCCCGGACGACGGGCAGTACGCGCCGCAGCTCCTCCTCCGCCGACGGGCGCGCCGCGCCGGGCCGGGTCGACTCGCCGCCCACGTCCACGATGTCGGCCCCCTGCTCCAGCAGGGCGTCTCCGTGCGCGACGGCGGCCTCCGGGGCGAACGACCGCCCGCCGTCGGAGAAGGAGTCCGGGGTGACGTTGACGACGCCCATCACCAGTGCCCGACCGGGTCGTGGCAGCCCGTACGGATGAACGTCCGAAGACCCCGGGTGTGTCGAGCCGTTGGCGTGCAGGGTGACGGTCACCGGGATCCCGCCCTCTGCACCGCGTCCGCCGCCGGCTGCCGGCGCCACCGCATCAACCGCCGGGTCCGGTTCACACCGAGCACGGTGACCGGGCGGTCCGCCTGCCGTACCGCGCGCTCGGTGCGGTCGAGCCCGACGGCACGGGCGCCCAGCAGCCACTCCGCGCCCAGTTCCTCGCCGTCCGCTTCGAGCAGCGGCTCGGCCTCCGCCGTCCGGCCGGAGAGGAACTCCTTGGACAGCGGCGGCCGGTCGTGGCGACGGTGGGTCTCATCGCCGGGCACGACGAGCCGTCCGTCGAAGTCCTGGCCGCGCAGTGTGCGGGCGGCCGGCAGACCGGCGAGCGAGGCACCGACGACCGCCACGGTCCTCACGCGCCGGCTCCGGTGACCGGGACACCGCCGAGCCGGGCGGCGACGCAGGAGGGCGGAAGTTTCGGCGGGGCCGCGGAGAGCTTGACGTAGATCATGCCGTCCTCGACGACGACCTCGTGGGTGCGCACGGGGAGCCGGGCCGGGGGCGCGTCCACGCCGCCGGTGCGCAGATCGAACTTCGAAGCGTGCAGGGGGCATTCCACCTCGCACCCCTCCAGCCAGCCGTCGGCCAGCGAGGCGTCCTGGTGGGTGCAGGTGTCGTCGATCGCGTAGACCTCGCCGTCCTCGGTGTGGAACACGGCGACGGGCGGGTCGTTCTCGAGCCGGAACGCCTCGCCGCGCGGCAGATCGGCGAGAGGGCACACGGGAATCATGAGGACCACCTCGGTGCGTATTACGAAACTTAGTGCGCTGAGCGCAACGTCAGTCTGAGGTCGGCCCCCACCGTTGTCAAGAAGTCGCCCGGGCGTTCAGGGGAGTTCGTCTCCCCGCCGCCACCGCGAGCAGCCGGGCAGCCTTCAGCTCGGTCTCCCGCCACTCCCCCTGGGGGTCGGAACCCCGGGTGATCCCGGCACCCGTACCGAAGCGCAGCATCCCGTCCTCCCGGTCGATCCAGAAGGTGCGGATGCCGACGGCCAGCTCCCCCACGCCCCGGTCGGCGTCGACCCAGCCGATGCCGCCGCAGTAGGGGCCGCGGGGTGCCGTCTCCAGGGCGTCGATGATCCGCAGCGAGCTCGACTTGGGGGCGCCGGTGATCGAGCCGGCCGGGAAGGCGGCGTCGAGCAGTTCCGGCCAGCCGGCGTCGGCGCGCAGCTCGCCGCGGACCGAGGAGACCAGGTGGACCAGCCCCGGGTGCTTCTCGACGGCGCACAGGTCGGGGACGGTGACGCTGCCGCCGGTGCAGACGCGCCCGATGTCGTTGCGGACCAGGTCCACGATCATCACGTTCTCGGCGTAGTCCTTCTCCAGGAGTTCCGCCTCGGTGCGGGCCGTGCCCTTGATCGGACCGGACTCCACGGCCCGCCTGTCACGGCGCAGGAAGAGCTCGGGGGACGCGGTGGCGATCTCCACGCCGTGTCCCGGCAGCCGAATCGTTCCGGCGTACGGCGCGGGGTTGCCGCGGGCCAGTACGGCGGTCAGGGCGTCCACATCGGCGTCGGGCGCGATCGGCGCGGACAGCACCCGGCACAGGTTCACCTGGTAGACCTCGCCGGCCGCGATGTGCTCCCGGATGCGGCGCACGCCCGCGGTGTACGCGGCGCGGTCCGGGGAGGACGTCCAGTCCCCCACCGCCGGGCCGCGCCATTCGCCCGGGGCCGGCACCGGCTCCTCGCGGACGTCCGCGAAGCGGGCGCAGACCAGCCGCCCCTCGAAGTCCGCGCAGACGGCCCAGAAGCCCGAGGAGTCAAGCGCAGCCGGATCCCCGGTCACGTCGAGGAGGCCGGTGGCGACGAGGTTTCCGAAGCGGGCCAGGGGGGCGGGGTCGCGCACGGCTGCGGGCCTTTCTCGTACTCGTTCTTCGGGCAGGCGGTCGGCCCCGAAGCGGAAATGGAACGGCGGTGCCGGGCCGACCGTCCGCGTCGGCCCGGCACCGCCGGGTCATCTCTGCCGCCCTGCAGGGCCGCTCACCGGTATTCGACGGCCGCGTCCAGCAGCCAGTCCGCCAGATAGCCGGCGAAGGAGGAGCGCACCAGCACCCAGAAACCGGCCCTGGGTTCGTCGCGGGCCACCAGGACCACCTGGGTGCGTGCCAGCGTCGTCTGCGCACTGCGGCCGGGGCCGAAGGCACGCGGGTGCAGGTCCAGGGAGCAGCCGTGGGCCAGCAGGTCCCGGGCGCGGGGGCCGGCGACCAGGAGGGTGGTGCGCTGGGCGGAGACGTCGGTGACGGAGACCGGTTCGTCCCCGGCGGCCGAGCGGATCCGGCCCTCGAGGTCCCGCTGGGTGCCGGGCCTGCCCACCACGAGCCATTCGTCGGGACCGAGCCACACCGCGGTCACGTCCCCGGCGTGCACGACGGTGTTGGGTTCCAGGGGCAGTTGGAGTCCCAGAGCCAGGCCGACGGCGTCCGCCGCCGGACCCTTGGCGTCCAGGCGGACGCTCACCTGGGCCAGGAAGGGGAGTTCGGCCAGGCGGATCGCGCCCCGGGAGGAGCGCGTCACGGCGGCCAGGCGGTGGGCGGCGTCGGCCAGGGGGCTGCGCTGCCATGCGGTCAGGGCGGTGTCAGCCATCGCGGCGGGCTCCCTCGGGGTCGTAGAGGACAGGACTGGCGACGGTCACCGGGACCAGCCGGTCGCCGACGGGCGCGTAGAGGCGTTCGCCGATGCGGTCGCGGCCGCCCCTGACCAGGGCGAGCGCGAAGGTCCGGCCGAGCGCCGCGCTGCGGTAGCTGGAGGTGACGTGACCGAGCATCGGCACGGGCGGGGCGGGCAGTTCACCGTCGGCGACCAGGTGCGTGCCTTCCGGGAGGAAGACGGCCGGATCCTCGGGAAGGAGCCCGACGAGGTGCTTGCGGTCGGGGCGGACGGTGTCGGCGCGGCCGTAGGAGCGCTTGCCGATGAAGTCGGGCTTCTTCTTCGACACCGCCCAGCCCATGCCGAGGTCCTGCGGGGTGACCGTGCCGTCGGTGTCCTGGCCGACGATCGGATAGCCCTTCTCGGCGCGCAGGACGTGCATGGTCTCGGTGCCGTACGGGGTGATGCCGTACGGGGCGCCGGCCTCGTACAGCGCCTCCCACAGCGTGCGGGCGTCCCACGGTGACACGTTGATCTCGTAGGCGAGTTCGCCGGAGAAGCTGATCCGGCACACGCGTGCCTCGATACCGGCGACGGTCGTCTCCCGCCAGGCCATGAACGGGAAGTCGTCGTTGGACACGGCCAGTTCGGGCGCGAGCGAGCCGAGGACCGCGCGGGACTGCGGGCCGACCAGAGCCACGGTGGCCCACTGCTCGGTGACCGAGGTGCAGTGGACCCGCAGCTCGGGCCACTCGGTCTGCAGCCACTCCTCCATCCAGTCCAGGACGGCCGCCGCGTTGCCGGTCGTGGTGGTGACCAGGAACCGGTCCTGGGCGAGCCGGATGACCGTGCCGTCGTCGAAGACCATGCCGTCCAGGCGGCACATCACGCCGTAGCGGATCATGCCGACCTTCAGGGTGCTCATCATGTTGGTGTAGAGCCGGTCGAGGAAGAGCGCGGCGTCCGGGCCCTGCACGTCGATCTTGCCGAGGGTGGAGGCGTCCATGAAGGCCACGCCCTCACGGGCGGCACGGCACTCGCGCAGCACGGCGGTCTCCATGTCCTCGCCGTCCTGCGGGTAGTACCAGGGCCGCTTCCACTGGCCGACGTTCTCGAACAGCGCGCCGTGCTCGACGTGCCACGTGTGCAGGGCGGTCGTGCGGACCGGGTCGCTCAGCGCGCCGCGGTCACGGCCGGCGAGGGCGGCGAAGGAGACGGGGGTGTACGGCGGCCGGAAGGTGGGCAGGCCGAGCGCCGAGATGTCCACGCCGAGGAGATCGGCGACGACCCCGCTCGCCAGGACCCCAGCGGTCCTGCCCTGGTCGCCCCCGGTGCCGGCGGTGGTGTAGCGCTTGGTGTGCTCGACCGAGCGCAGACCCGCGCCGGTCGCCCGGGCCAGGTCGTCGACCGTGACATCGCGCTGGAGGTCCACGAACCGGGGGGCGTCGGTGTCACCGGGGACGGTGAAGACCTGCATGGGCGGGGTGTGCGGCTGGGCGGCCACGGCCGGGAGGGCCGGCGCCTCGGCGGTGTAGCCCTCCGCCTCGGCCGCGCGGGCACCGGCGGCCGCGCCCTGCGCGAGGGCCGCGGCGAGGTCGAAGGCCCCGTTCGCGCTGCCCGCGACCTCCACCGCCTGACGGCAGCTGTCGGGCACGAACGTGCCGAGTGTCCCGTCGTGGCGGAGCTTGCCGCCCGACTGGCTGAACAGGTGCGCGACCGGGTTCCAGCCGCCGGAGACCAGGAGCAGGTCCACGGCATACTCCCGCTGCCCCGCGGGCTCCCCGTAGGGGGCGACCGTCACGGCGGTGAGCCGGTCCGTGCCCCGGGTTCCGGTGACCGCGTGCCCGGCGAGCACCTCGATCCCGGCGGACCGGGCGCGCTCGGCCCACTCCCCCGGCTCCGGCCGGGTGTCGACGATCGCGGCGATCTCGAGGCCCGCGGTGGCCAGGTCGAGCGCGGCCGCATAGGCGCTGTCGTTGGTCGTGAACACGACCGCGTGCCGGCCCGGCAGCACGGCGTACCGGCGCAGGTACGTACGGGCCGAGGACGCCAGCATCACGCCGGGGCGGTCATTGTCACCGAACGCCAGCGAGCGCTCGTGGGCGCCGGTGGCGAGGACCACGCGCCGGGCACGGATCCGCCAGACCCGCTCGCGGGAGACGTTCGCCGGTGCCTCGGCGCCCAGATGGCTGGTGCGGCGCTCGACGGCGAGGAGGTGGTTGTCGTCGTAGTACCCGAAGACGGTGGTGCGGCGCAGGAAGCGTACCTCGGGTGCGGCTTCGAGCCGGGCGCGTGTCGCCTCGACCCAGTCGAGGTGCTCGCCGGTACCGAGCAGGCTGCCGCCGGGTTCCGGCTGGTCGTCGGCGAGGACGACGCGCGCGCCGCTGCTCGCCGCCGTCGCTGCCGCGGCCAGGCCGGCCGGGCCCGCGCCGACGACCAGCACGTCGCAGTGGGCGTGCACGGCGTCGTAGCGGGCGGGGTCGGGCTCGGTGGCGAGGCGTCCCTGGCCGGGGAGGCTGCTCGCGACCAGGCCGTCGTAGAGCTCGACGGTCGTGGCCGGGAGCATCGGCTCGGGGAAGGGTTCCTCGATCTGGATGACGGCGTTGGGTTCTTCGACGCCGGCGGAGAAGATGCCTCTCGGGCGGCCGAGCTTGATGCTGGTGGCGGCCTGGATGACGCCGTTGGCGAGGAGGGCGGATGCGAGGGTGTCGCCTCGGTAGCCCTGGTATTCGGTGCCGTCGAAGGTGAAGGTGAGGGGGGTGGCGCGGTCGATTCGGCCGCCGGTGGGGGTGCGGAAGGGCTGACCCTCGGCGGAGCCGCTGATGGACGCAGCGCCCCCGCCGCCCCTACCCGTCCCGTCCTCCAGGGGCTCTGCCCCTTCGACCCCGCTGGGGGCTGCGCCCCCCGACCCCCCTTCGACCGGAACGGCCTCGCCCTCAATCGCCGGACGGGCTGGTTGTGCCGGACCCGGCCGAGAGGTGACCGGGCGGTCCTCCCCCACCCGGTACACCGCCAGGATCTCGTTGGTCGACGTGTCCCGCACCGCGTTGAACCACTTGCGGCAGCCCGCCGCGTGGCTCCAGCGCTCGGCGAAGGGGCCCTTCGGGTTGTCGCGGAAGAACAGGTAGCGCGCCCACTCCTCGTCGGTGAGGGCAGCGGGGTCCTCGGGGTAGGGGACGTGGGCCTGGCCGCCGTAGTGGAACTCGGCCTCGTCACGGGGCCCGCACCACGGGCAGGGGATGAGCAGCATGGTTCGGCTCCCTAGTGGGCCACCGCGGCAGCGCCGTGCTCGTCGACGAGCGCGCCGGTGGTGAAACGGTCGAGCGAGAAGGGGGCGTTCAGGGCGTGGGGGGTGTCGTGGGCGATGGTGTGGGCGTAGACCCAGCCGACGCCCGGGGTGGCCTTGAAACCGCCGGTTCCCCAGCCGCAGTTGAGGTAGAGGTTGCCGACCGGGGAGAGGCCGACGATGGGTGAGGCATCGGGGCTGACGTCGACGATGCCGCCCCAGGTGCGCAGCACGTGGGCGCGGGCGAAGACCGGGAAGAGCTCCAGGGCCGCCGACATCTGTTCCTCGATGATGTGGAACGCGCCGCGCTGGGTGTAGGAGTTGTAGGCGTCGATGCCGGCGCCCATCACCAGTTCGCCCTTGTGCGCCTGGCTGACGTACACGTGGACGGCGTTGGACATCACCACGGTCGGGTGCACCGGCTCCAGCAGTTCGGAGACCAGTGCCTGCAACGGATGGCTCTGGATGGGCAGTTCGATGCCCGCCATGGCGGCGAGCACCGAGGTGTGACCGGCCGAGCACAGGGCCACCTTGCCCGCGGCGATCGGGCCGAGCGTGGTCTGCACGCCGACCACCCGGCCGCCGACCACGTCCAGGCCGGTGACCTCGCAGTTCTGGATGATGTCGATACCGGCGGCGTCCGCGGAGCGGGCGAAGCCCCAGGCCACGTAGTCGTGCTTGGCGATGCCGGCCCGCGGCTGGTAGGTGCCGCCGCGCACCGGGTAGCGCACGTCGGGCGAGACGTTGACGATCGGGCAGACCTCTTTGACCGCTTGCGCGTCGAGCCACTCGGCGTCGACGCCGTTGAGCCGGTTGGCCTCGACCCGGCGCACACTGTCACGGACGTCCTGCAGGCTGTGGGCGAGGTTCAGCACACCGCGCTGGGAGAAGAGGATCGGGTAGTCCAGCTCCTCCTCCAGCCCCTCCCACAGCTTCAGCGCGTGCTCGTAGATCCCCGCGCTCTCGTCCCACAGGTAGTTGGAGCGGATGATCGTGGTGTTGCGGGCCATGTTGCCGCCCGCGAGCCAGCCCTTCTCCAGGACGGCGACGTTGGTGATGCCGTGGTTCTTCGCCAGGTAGTGGGCGGTGGCCAGGCCGTGTCCGCCGCCGCCCACGATCACCACGTCGTACGACCGCTTGGGCTCGGGGGTGCGCCAGAGCCAGTCGGGGTGGTCGGGCAGGTCGGCGCCTGGGGTGCGGGGGCTCATCGGGCGTCTCCGTCGTGCGAGAGGTGCGGGTAGAGCGGGTGCTCGGCGGCCAGTGCCTCGGTGCGGGCACGCAGGGCGGCCGCGTCCGGCTCGGGCTGGAGGGCCAGCGCGATCACGTCGGCGACCTCGGCGAAGTCGTCCTCCGTGAAGCCCCGGGTGGCCAGCGCCGGGGTGCCGATGCGCAGGCCGGAGGTGACCATGGGCGGGCGTGGGTCGAAGGGCACCGCGTTGCGGTTGACGGTGATGCCGATCTCGTGGAGGAGGTCCTCGGCGCGCTTGCCGTCGAGTTCGGAGTCCCGCAGGTCGACCAGGACCAGGTGGACGTCCGTACCGCCCGTCAGCACCCTCACTCCGGCCGCGGCCGCGTCGGGCCGGCTGAGGCGTTCGGCGAGGATGCGGGCGCCGGCCAGGGTACGGGCCTGGCGTTCGGCGAACTCGGGGGACGCCGCGACCTTGAAGGAGACCGCCTTGGCCGCGATGACGTGCTCCAGCGGGCCGCCCTGCATGCCGGGGAACACCGCCGAGTTGATCTTCTTGGCGAGGTCGGCGTCATTGGTGAGGATGACTCCGCCGCGGGGACCGCCGAGCGTCTTGTGCGTGGTGGTGGTGACCACGTGGGCGTGCGGGACGGGGCTCGGGTGCAGTCCGGCGGCGACCAGGCCCGCGAAGTGCGCCATGTCGACCATGAGGAGGGCACCGACCTCGTCGGCGATCCGGCGGAAGGCCGCGAAGTCCAGCTGCCTGGGGTACGCCGACCAGCCCGCGATGATCATCTTGGGGCGGTGCTCCTTGGCGAGCCGCTCCACCTCGTCCATGTCGACGAGGTTGTCCGTCTCGGAGACGTGGTAGGGCACGACGTTGAGCATCTTGCCGCTGTAGTTGATGCGCATGCCGTGCGTGAGGTGCCCGCCGTGCGCGAGGTCGAGGCCGAGCACGGTGTCGCCGGGCTGGAGCAGGGCGAAGAACACGGCGGTGTTCGCCTGGGCGCCCGAGTGCGGCTGGACGTTGGCGTAGCCGGCGCCGAACAGGGACTTGATACGCTCGATCGCCAGCCGTTCGGTGACGTCGACGTGTTCGCAGCCGCCGTAGTAGCGGCGGCCGGGATAGCCCTCGGCGTACTTGTTGGTCGCCACCGAGCCCTGCGCCTCCATCACGGCGGTGGGCGCGAAGTTCTCGGAAGCGATCATCTCCAGAGTGGACTGCTGGCGGCGCAGCTCGGCACGGAGGGCTGCGTGGACCTCCGGGTCCAGCTCGGCCAGCGGCGTGTTCAGGGCGTTCATACGGTGGTCGCGTTCCTCTCGGCAGCCTCGACGACGTTGGCGAGCAGCATGGCTCGGGTCATGGGTCCCACTCCCCCGGGCATCGGCGCGAGCCATCCGGCGGCCTCGGCGGCCTCCGGGTGGACGTCGCCGACGAGCCCGTGCTCGGTGCGGGTGATGCCGACGTCCAGGACGGCCGCGCCGGGGCGCAGCATGTCCTTGGTGATCAGTCCGGGCGAGCCGGCCGCCGCGACGACAACGTCCGCCTCGCGTACGTGCCAGGCCAGGCCCTTGGTTCCGGTGTGGCACAGGGTGACGGTGGCGTTCTCGGAGCGGCGGGTGAGCAGCAGTCCTATCGGCCGTCCGACCGTGATGCCCCGGCCGACCACGCACACCCGCGCTCCGGCGAGCGGGACGTCGTAGCGGCGCAGCAGTTCGACGATGCCGCGCGGGGTGCAGGGCAGCGGGGCGTCCACGCCCAGGACGAGGCGGCCGAGGTTGACCGGGTGCAGTCCGTCGGCGTCCTTTGCGGGGTCCATGCGCTCCAGGACGGCGTTGGCATCCAGGTGGCGGGGCAGCGGGAGCTGCACGATGTAGCCGGTGCAGGCCGGGTCGGCGTTGAGTTCGTCGATGACGTCCTCGACCTGCTGCTGGGTGGCGTCGGCGGGCAGTTCGCGGCGCAGGGAGCCGATGCCGACCTGGGCGCAGTCGCGGTGCTTTCCGGCGACGTAGGCGTGGCTGCCGGGGTCGTCGCCGACCAGGACGGTGCCGAGGCCGGGCGGGCGGCCGGTCATGGCCGTCAACTTGGCCACGCGCTCGGCGAGTTCACGGCGGATGGTGGCGGCAGTTGCCTTGCCGTCGAGGAGCTGTGCGGTCACCGGCGGTACTCCTTCCCGGGGCTAGCCACGG